>CAZBPB010000453.1:0-3169 GCA_964493565.1 uncultured Pleurocapsa sp.
TGGTCACGCCGTTCTTGATCGCAGGGTTGGCGCTAGTAGTTGCTGTGCTTTTGATTGTGCGTTGGCGTGGCGCGAAATCTGCGCCCGTAAACCGTGCCAATGCCCCGAATACTATGGTTGAAATTCCGCCGGATGATCCGTACCGCGCGGCACTTGAAGATGACGTGAAAGGATAAGGCTTTTACCCTGAACTCGCTCTCTGACTGAGCGATAAAGGATGGGAGCTGTACGTTTATGAGCGACCTTGAATTTCTTGCGCAGGAATCCCCTGCCGAACCGCCCAAACGCGGCTTAGGCCTCGGCACAATTTTGATCATCGCCGCTGTTGTCTCGGTGATTGTGGTCATTGGGATTGCTTTTGTGCGTTCGCGCGAAACCCAACCGCAAACAGGCGCAGCGCCAGATTTCACCCTGACTACATTTGATGGCGAGACGATTCAGCTGTCAGATCTGCGCGGGCAGGTGGTAGTGTTAAATTTTTGGGCAAGCTGGTGTGGCCCCTGCCGCGCAGAAGCGCCAGCACTGGAAGCTATCTGGCAGGAATTTCGCAATCAGGGTGTAACTGTGCTTGGTATAACCTATGCCGATGATCCTGATGACTCGCTGGCTTTTATTGATGAGTTCAATATGACATATCCCTCCGGCCCGGATGTTGGCACTACGATTAGTCAGGACTTGTATCACATTCAGGGTGTGCCGGAAACGTTCATCATTAACCAGCAGGGCAGCGTCGTCAAATTTATCCTTTCGACAGTGGATGAGGCCGTAATGCGCGCTGAAATTGAACCACTGCTTGCCAGTAACGGGGCAGTTGGATGAGCGCAGGCGGGTTGATTGCTGCTATTTTGCTGGTGACGGGTACTGCTTTGATCATCGCTTTGCCATTTTTACAATCGGCAGGACGTAAAAAGACGGCGGATGAGGCGTTTCTGAAGCAGCAGGATCGCGTTATTGCTTACTATGAACGCGCACTGCAAAATATCCGCGATCTGGACGAAGACCATGCGCTGGGCAAGCTCAGCGAGGAGAGCTATCGTCAAGATCGGGAATTATGGGCGCAGCGCGGCGCTCAAGCGTTGAAACTGCTGGATGATTTGACGACAGAAAATAGCGAGCCGACAGGAGATTTAGATGCCGCCATTGAGAAGATGGTGGCACAATCGCGCGATAAGCGGGTCGCTTCCACAACACAGGCACAGTCTTGAGCAGTCAGCGAAACATCCACTGGATACTGAAACGATACCGTTCGTTTGACTGGTTGGCACTGGTCATTCTGCTTCTGGGGGCATGTTCCGGGCTGGGTGGTGAGCCGCAAATTGTAGCCACTGTGCCCCAACCAACCGCTGCGCCAACCGATGTAGGATATCCCGCCACACCGCCAGATATTGAACAGGGCGCTGCCATTTTTGCAGCCCGCTGCGCTGATTGTCATGGCGCAACTGGCGCGGGCGATGGCCCGCTGGTGCAAAACGGACAGGTAATCAACGCTGGCAATTTTACCGTTCCCGAAACTGCCTCTAGTCAGCGTCCCACAGAATGGTTTGACACCATCACCAACGGTAATATTCAGGCGTTAATGCCACCGTGGAAAGACGCGCTATCTGAAAGTGATCGCTGGGCAGTCGCCTATTACACCTACACCCTGCATTACACGCAGGCGCAACTTGAAGAAGGCCGCGCACTATATCAGGAACACTGCACGCGCTGTCACGGTGATGGTGGGCTAGGGGATGGCCCTGATGCAGCAGATCTGGATGGCGCGGTCGGTAATTTGACCGATCTATCCAAAATGGCGCTGCTCAGTGATACCGCCATGTATAACGGCGTGACTGAGGGTATCGGCAACCCGCCGGATAACATGCCCTCATTTGTTGATGAACTCACAGATGAGCAGCGGTGGGCAGTGGTCGCGTTCGTCCGCAGCCTTGCGCTGGCAAATCCTGAAGCGATAAGTGCTGAACAGATTTCTGCCGCTGCGCAACCTGAATCCACGCCTGAAGTGACGATAGAAGAGGGTGAAATCTTTGCCCTTTCTGGCGAGCTGACCAATGGCAGCGCGGGCGGCTCAGTTCCCGCTGAACAACCGATGACCCTGTTTGTGTTTCCCTTAGAAGGGAATCCCCTGCAACGTGATGCCACCGCGATTGATGGTGTATATACATTCGATGACGTACCGTTTGATCCGGAAAATGTTTATGCTGTAACCACCGCATACCGGGATCGGGTTTTTGCCACCGATTTTACCTCTGGCGCTGATGTTCAGGGCGGTGTGCTTGATCTCACCATCTATGAACTGACCGAAGACCCGGCAGTCATCTCGGTCAATGCTGTGGTCACACAGGTGAATGTGACCCAGACCGGTCTGGAAGTGGCGCAGGTATGGCAATTCACCAATAATTCGGATCGCGCTTATACCACCAGCCAGCTTACGCCCGACGGTAGGCATGTCGGGCTGCTGGTTTCGCTGCCGCCCGGCTCGATTGTGCCCGGCTTTAGCGAACCCGGTCGTTACACATACGCCGCCGAACAATACACGGTGATTGATACCGCGCCTGTGCTTCCCGGCGACGGACATCTCGTACAGCTCGTTTATCTGATTGATTACGAAGACAGCGCCATTATTGAGCAGCAGATCAACTATGCGCTCGATGGTCAGGTGCGGCTGCTGGTGCGCCCGCCTACCATTCAGGTGGATGGCGGCGATCTGTTCCCGCCCATTGGTGATGAAACGCTGGGGCAAAATATCTATTCCAGCTATGGCTCAACCGCTACCTTGAGCGCGGGCGATATCTTAGGCTTTACCCTCACCGGGCGCGGCGGCGCTTCTACTGTTGTCGGCGGCGATACCAATGTTGTCTCTGAAAACAGTCTACCGCTGATTATCGTGATTGTGGTGATCGGTGAAGTGCTGCTGATCGGCGGACTGATCTTCTGGTTTGCGCGACGGCGCTCAGATCGCACTGCGGAAGCTGACAAATCACCTGCTTTGATTGACGCAATGGTTAAGCAGATCGCCGAACTAGATGCTGATTTTGAGGCGGGTAAGCTGGATGAAGGGACTTACCAGCGCCAGCGCGCTGCCTTAAAGGCGCGCCTTGCCGAAGTGATGGATCATGGCGCTGATTGAAACTGAAGACCTGACAAAATCATTCGGCTATGTACCCGTGAT
>CAZBPB010000454.1:0-3146 GCA_964493565.1 uncultured Pleurocapsa sp.
CACGCGCATATACCCGTGTGCAGGGCAGGCTAACGAAGCGTCCCGTACATAATCCACCCCTGAATCACGCTCGACCCGTAAGCCGATTCGCCCGTAAGCGTCATAAATCACGCTGATCAACCACTGCTCATCCCCCTGCTGATAGCTTCCCGCAGGAGCAAAAGTAGTGGTACCCGCCAGCCATTCGCGATAGACCTGCTGAAATTCTGGCCTTGTCTGTGCAGAAGCGTCCGCGCGCAAAACCGCATACGCGAAAGCGTGGCATACATCGCTAAAGCCGCCCGCCGCAAACTCGATTTCAACTTCGCGTAGGCCAACGACCTCATTGATGCTGTACAGCTGTGTCGTGAAAACTTCTGTCAGGCGAGGAATAAAGCCAATCCACTGGTTAACTGGCAGACGTTCAGGAACAGCCGCCAGTACCGCCGCGCGGACAGCGTTCATTTCAACGCCAGCCTGATCGACTCTGCCTAAGCCGGTGAAATCTTTGGGGGCAAACAGGCTGACCGCAAATGTCGCCGGTAATCCCTGCGTTGTTTGATACTCTTTCAACGGGATGAAAGGGTGGAGCACACCTTCAATCTGAATTTCCATGTCAGGCGTTTTATGCTCAAAAAGAAAAAGGGCGCGGTATGCTGCGCCCTTAGCCAAAAAATTGACCTACAGGTTGATCATTTGACCTTCAAGACCGTGCGCCGCTTCCTTGACCGCCTCACTCAGTGTTGGGTGTGCGTGAACATTGCGCGCAATCTCTTCCGGCGTCAATTCAGCATAACGCGCCAGCGTCAGTTCTGGCAGCAGTTCAGTCACGTCCGGGCCGATGAGGTGCGCGCCCAATATTTCACCATATTTCTTGTCGCTGATCAGCTTCACAAAGCCGGTTGCATCGCCCAGACCGTGTGCTTTAGCATTCGCCATGAACGGGAACTTGGAGACGTTAATATCGTAACCGGCCTCGCGTGCCTGCTTTTCGGTATAGCCGAAGCTTGCAACCTGCGGCTGGCAGTATGTGGTCTTAGGCATCATACGGTAATCAAGTGTAATGGTGTGCGTGCCAGCGATATTTTCTGCCGCCACGATCCCCATAACTTCAGCAGCGTGTGCCAGCATCAACCGGGCGGTCACGTCGCCAATCGCGTAAATATGCGGCACATTGGTCTGAATTTTATCGTTCACTTCAATAGCGCCGCGATCCGTCAGCTTTACGCCGGTATTTTCCAGACCGTAACCCTGTGTGCGCGGGGCAAAACCGATAGCCTGTAACACGCGGTCAGCTTCCAGAACCTTCTGCGCCCCATCTTTGCCGGTCACGGTTACTTTGACGCTTTTGCCGTTGTCTTCAACCTTTTCAACTTTGGTACTCGTCAGTACCTTGATGCCGGATTTCTTAAATTGTTTCTCAAGTTCCGCAGAAACCTCTTCGTCTTCAAGCGGCAAAATCCGGTCAACATATTCAACCAGCGTCACATCTACGCCATAATTGCGAAACACGTAGGCAAATTCCACACCAATCGCCCCTGCACCGGCGATAATGATCGACTTTGGCAGGCTGTCAGACAGAATTTGCTCCTCGTAAGTTACCACGTTCGCGCTCAGCGTTGTGCCTGGTAGCAAACGGGTGGTCGCCCCCGCCGCGATGATACAGTTCTTGAAAGTCAGGGTTTCGGTTTTGCCGTCGTTCAGCGCCACTTCAATTGTGTTAGCATCCTTAAACGTTGCCCAACCGTCATACTCGGTGATTTTATTCTTGCGCATCAGGAAATGGATGCCCTTTACGCGACCATCTGCTACCTGACGACTGCGCTCAAAAGCGGCCTTGTAATCGAAGGTCACTTTTCCATCCACGCGAATGCCAAATTTATCCGCTTCTTCATTGAAAATATGCGCTAACTCGGCATTTCTAAGCAGCGATTTGGCGGGAATACAGCCGACGTTCAGGCACACGCCGCCCCAGTATTTCTTTTCAACAACAGCAGTCTTTAATCCAAGCTGCGCGGCGCGCACCGCAGTGGTATAACCCCCCGGCCCTGCGCCCACAACTACAACATCATAAGCCTGCGCCATAACGCCCGGCCTCCTTAGTATCCGTTTATATACACTAGATGCTGCATTGTAGCCCTTTGCTTACGCGGCTGGCAATTGTCGGTTAGTCTGCAAACGATGCGTGCTTGCCCATTTACCTTCATCCGTCCGGGATTATCTCCCCGGATTGCTTGCCACGAAAATATTATCACTATATACTGATCTTCATCTGTCCGGACACGGAGAGGGGAATGAGGGGTGAGGTTATCATCAGGCAATATCCTCGAAAATCCCCATTCCCGGTTAGTCTGCAAACGATGAGTGCTTGTCTATTCACCTTCATTCGCTCGGAATCATCTCCCCGGATTGCTTGCCACAAAAATATTATCACTATATACTGATCTTCATCTGTCCGGATGTTGCTCTGGTTGATAACCAATAGGCGAGTAGAGGTAGATGATGGGCGATCATCACGTTGATAAATCTTCCGGGGACGCGAAACGGGGTGTTCAGCGCACTACGTCAGTCACGCAGTCGCCGGTAAGTCAGAACGGCATCGTCGGGCTTCAGGGAATCATCGGCAATAAGGCGGTGCAGCGGATGATGGCTTCGTCCGGCACCATCCAGCGCGCCAAGACGATTGACGACGATGTGCATATTACAGGTAATCTCACGGCAAGTACGGTCATGTCCCATAATAATGCGGCGGTCTGGGGAGACCTGTTTGTGGTTGGAAATAAAGGCACAGTGATTGCAAACAACGCTCCTGTCAGCGCCGTACCGGTAGGGGGCAGCGGCGGTGGCGGCGGGGGTGGTGATGCACAAGCTTCAACGTACAATCCTACAGAGATATAGCGGTACGCCGGCTTTATAATTTTTTCTTCAACAAGGCGCGTACCTTATCACTGGCGTTTGCGCCGTCCTCTTTTCGCGTCCTCTTAACGCTTTGATCATTTAAAACCCCCTCGCTGGTGGTGGCTTTTTACCCTGAACGACGTTATAGTTGCGTCGTAAGCGCTAGGTGACCCATTCTCACATTCAGTTCCGATCCCACCCCGAAAATCTCCGTGATTGGAGCGTCTGGTATAAACGGCAAAGGAGAGAGGCTTGTTCGCGGGCATAAT
>CAZBPB010000455.1:0-358 GCA_964493565.1 uncultured Pleurocapsa sp.
CAAATCGTCGTACTGCGGCATCCAGTTGAGTTCTTCCATGATGCGGGTGTTGTCGGCCACCAGCGCCGCCGCGTCGCCTGCCCGCCTGCCGCCAATCTGCACCGGAATCGCATGCCCGGTCACGGCGCGCGCGGCTTCGATCACTTCCATCACGGTATAGCCGCGCCCAATGCCCACGTTATAGGCGTGGCTTTCGCCTTCCTGCAAAACTTCCAATGCCCGTATATGCGCGTCAGCTAAATCCAGCACGTGGATATAGTCGCGGATCGGCGTGCCGTCGTGGGTGGGGTAATCATCACCGAACACGGTCACAAAATCGCGCTGTCCTAGCGCCACTTGCAGCACCAGCGGGATCAGG
>CAZBPB010000455.1:457-3141 GCA_964493565.1 uncultured Pleurocapsa sp.
CGTGGGCTTTGGTTTCACCGTACACGCTTCCGGGGATGATCGGCTCGCTTTCATCAATCGGGATACGCCCCGGCTGGTCAAACAGATTGGCGGTAGACGAAAGGATGAATCGTTTGACGTTATTTTCGCAGGCCGCCTCAATGATATTCGTCGCCGTTTCGATGTTATCGCGCAGGTACATGAACGGCTTTTGCATACTTTCGCCTACTTGAATACGCGAGGCAAAATGCATAATACCGTCAAATGCGTAACGATTGAAGATATCCGCAATCTGCGCCCGGTTAAGTAGATCGGCTTGCTCGAAAATTGCGTCCGGATGAATCGCGGCGCGGTGTCCTGCGCTCAAATTATCCAGCACCACTACCGGATAGCCGCGCTCAATCAAACGGTAGACCACATGACTGCCGATATACCCTGCGCCGCCGGTGACCAGAATAGGATTCAAAATCATGCTCCTGATGAACAAATCAGGGCGGTTTCAAAACCGCCCCGCGCATTTACTCAATATACCCCGTCGCCTATGATTTTCCTCAAAGCGGTTAGGCATCACCCGGTTGCAGGGTTTCATCATCTTTCAAAATGCCGCGCTGGCTGCCATCCAGATTAGTGACGTACATGGTATTGGTGGAGCTAATAATCTTCAAGTTGTTGTCATCCAGAATTTTCATCACGTCGAACAGCAGCTTTTCCTGTATTTGCATGAACTCTTTATAATCGCGCACCAGCACGTAGAAACGAACCATAATCTCCAGCGACTGTGCGCCAATTTTGCGCAGAAACACATTGATCGAATCCTGATCGATATTTGAATCGGCTGCCAAAATACCTCTCACCTGCTCAAGCGCCTTGTTCAGCGCCATCGTTTGCGTGGTGTAAGGCACGCCAACCGTAATATCCACCAGCCGCTTGTTAATCTGTGTAGCGTTAACAATCGCTGCGTTCGATAACTTGCTGTTGGGAACCGTCACGTAAGACTGATCGGTCTGGCGAATGCGCGTTGAACGCACGCCAACGCTGACCACCGTTCCCTCAACATCCGGTGTTTTGATATAGTCGCCCACCACAAACGGACGATCACCGACGATAGACAGAAAGCCGAATAGATTGCTAAGCGTGTCTTGCGCCGCCAGCGAAATCGCCAGCGAGCCGATGCCGAGCGCGGTGATCAACGAGGACACTTCTAAGCCGAAGGATTGTAAGATCAGCAGCATCCCTAGAATGACAACCAGCACCTGAACCGCCGTTCGGACGAACGGGATCAAGTCCGGCTGTACCCGAACGCTGAGCAGCCCCTTTGCACGTACCGTGTCGGAAAGTGTAAAAGTGATGACCCGATAGATTGCAAGAACCGCTGCTAGTGAGGTTATTACGCGGCTGAGATCGCGGACAAAGACGCTGAAGGTAGGGTGATCATAAAAGACTGCGCTGGTGAACAGCAGCAGAACCGCGACAAGAAAAAGGTTAAAGGGCAGCTTAATGACTTCAAAAAGCGGCTCTTCATATTCCGGCACTTCCAGCCGCTTCAAAATACGCCTGAGGAAGAAATGCAGGGCTGCCTGAAACAGCTTTTTAACAAGCCAGAGTATCAGTAAGGCAAGGACGAGCAGTAGCAAACGCGCTAACAGAAATGCTACGGGGGCGGGCAAAAACTAAACACCGGTGGATTTCTCCCTATCGGCAGTGAATCACGTTTCGCCGGTCAATAAGCAAAAGCCGTCATCGGCCTCTAGTGGTGATGTCCCTCATGCTCCTCGCAGCCGTGCTCGTCTACGAAAATTTCAGCCGGCACGCCATTTTCATAGGCGATCACCCGTTTTCCGTAAAGCTGCGCCAGATTTTCGCGGGTGAACACAGCTTGCGGGCTGCCAAAGGCGATCACCTTGCGCCGCAAAGCCAGTACTTTTTCAAACTGCTCACGCGCCAGTTCCAGATCGTGCGTGCTAAGCAGCAGGGTAATGCCTTCGCTGTTCAAACGCCGCAAAATAGCCATCAAATCGGCTTCGGCAGCAATATCCACGCCGCTGAATGGTTCATCTAGCAGTAGAATGTCGGCTTGTTGCGCCAGCGCCCGCGCGATAAACACCCGCCGCCGCTGCCCGCCGCTAAGTTCGCCAACCTGTCGTTTGCTAAACTCACCCAGCCCGACCCGCGCCAGTGCATCCTGAGCGCGTTCGCGTTGAGCGCGTCCGGGACGGCGAAGCCAGCCGACTTCGCGCCACATGCCCATCATCACCGCATCCAGCACGCTAACCGGGAAATTCCAATCCACATCTTCATGCTGGGCAACGTAACCCAACCGGCGGCGATCACCTGTGATGGTAATCGTTCCTTGCTGAAATGAGCCTAATCCCAGAATTGCCTTGAGCAATGTTGATTTACCCGCGCCGTTTGGCCCGATAATGGCAATACGGTCGCCGGGAAGAATATCCAGCGAAACACCTTCCAACGCCGGTATTGTGTCGTAACTAAACGTCAGATCGCGAATGGAAATAATCGGCGTCGCAAGAGCTTCCGCAGCCGCCATTAGCTTACGATTGGCTCCATCGCCCGCCACGTGATCAACAAGTCATCAATGCCCTGTTTGTAATCGGTGAAACGTGGCGACCAGTTCAATTCCTCTTTGGCGGCGGCGTTGCCAGCTTCATAGTGTATGTGTTGTAAGGCTTCATGAAGCTTGCTAAACG
>CAZBPB010000456.1:0-439 GCA_964493565.1 uncultured Pleurocapsa sp.
CCGTCGTAATTGCGAACGTTGTCATAGCCGAGAATGTACTTGAGCGCGAACCACGAGTGGCTGGAACGCTCACCAATTCGGCAGTAGGCGACGATTTCAGCGGCTTCAGGGGAAACGCCTTTGCTACCGTACAGCGCCTGAAGTTCTTCTTTGCTCTTGAAAGTGCCATCTTCGGCGGCGGCCTGCGCCCAGGGGATGTTGCGCGCGCCGGGAATGTGACCGGGACGCTGGGCAGTTTCAGACATGCCCGGGGGAGCAATGATATCGCCAACGTATTCTGCTGGAGAACGCACATCTACCAGCGCGAAGCCATCCTGTTCGAGGCGGGCGCGTACAAAATCACGATCTGCGCGCAGGTCGGTATTGACCTGTGAAACGGTATAGGCAACTGCGGGATAGGTGGGGACATCTTCGGTGGTGGGCAGGCTGTCGGCAAGCC
>CAZBPB010000456.1:486-3124 GCA_964493565.1 uncultured Pleurocapsa sp.
TAATACTTGAACAGCCAGAAGGCGTAGGCGGCGAACCAGTTATTGTTATCGCCGTAGAGGATGACCCAGGTATCGCTGCCGATACCGCTATCGCCCAGCAGGGCTTCAAAGTTTTCCTTTGAAATGATATCGCGGGCGATACCATCTTGAAGCTGCGATTGCCAGTTGAAGGCGACTGCACCGGGGATGTGACCGGTGGCAAACTGGGTAGTGTCTACGTCAACTTCCACCAGACGGAAAATCCCGGAATTGAGGTTGTCCAGTACAAATTGCGTGCTTACTAGTGCGTCAGTCATTTCAAAAAACTCCCTCGGTGTAAATCTGTCGTGTGTCTTCAAAACCTTGCTGCTTCATCGGCAGCAGCGTGCCGCTGCTTCACTCCTCAGGTGACGATTAGTTCGCCTTCATCAAACTGGCTGCGATCCGGGCGAAGCTGCCATACCCGCTGCTCCACTGATTTCGGGCCGCTGTGCACCGATGTAATGATGTAGGTGAAGTTGGGCAGCGCATGATCGCGGTCATAAATAGAAGGGACAGCCGGAGAATCGGGATGGCTGTGGTAATAACCCACCAGCGCCAGCCCGCGTTCATCAGCATCGTCTTCCAACTTTGCCCAGTCTTGAGGCGTCATTGCGTAACGGTGGAACTGTTCTTCGGCAGCAAAGGTATTTTCTACCTGAATGATGCCGAAAATATGAATTTCTTCAGCCTCAAGCGTGCCAAGCAGAAAGCCACCACCCTCGTTCGGGTAAGTGCCGTTCATCTGTTCAAAGATTTCTGCTTGTATTGGTGCTGCCAGATAGACCTTCATGACGTTCCTGAACCTCAAAACAAAAAAGCCACCCGGTGGGGTGGCTTTTCACGCTTCACAACTTATACGCGCAGATCAGATCTACGCAGACACCACTCGCCCCGGATAGTTAACCGTGTGATTCATACAACACATCATACCGCAGCACATTTTTGTGGAGCGGTCTTCAATCACAAGGTCAAGGGCATTCTGAGGTGTAATCATGTGCATCAGGGTAACACGGCAATCAAACGCTTGTCAAGAGATTGGCGAAAAGGATTATTTTATTAGCGTGCGATCAAGTAAGTGGGACGACTTAATAACCGTCCCGCTCTCTTGCCATTTTTGATTACGCCATTAAGTGCTGTTTGAAGAAGTTGGTGATGGCGTTATAACAAACGACGCGGTTCTTGAATTTAATAACGTCGTGACCCTCATCCTCAAAGACCAGAAGGTCTACTGTGTGGCCGGTTTGCTGCAATTGTTCGACGGCATCACGCGATTCGCTAAGCACAACACGGGGATCATTTGCGCCTTGAATGACCAGCAGCGGGCAACTGATATTCTGAATATGGGTGCTTGGCGAACGCTCTACTAGAAAATCACGATCCTTCTCCACATCACCAAGCGCTTCTGCGAAATAAGGTTTCCACGTTTCGGGGATGCGTTCGGAGAAGGTGAGCAGGTTATACGGCCCGAACATATCTACAGCAGCGCTCCACAATTCAGGGTGGCGGCTGGTTAAGGTAAGCGTCATGTAGCCGCCGTAAGAGCGACCAACCACCGCCGCGCGCGCGGTGTTTATACGCGGATCTTGCGCTAGCAAACCCATCGCATGAACGTGATCCAGACGGTCACGACCACCCCAATCGCGATCTACAAATTTCGAATAGCTGATGCCATAGCCAGTGCTGCCGCGCACGTTAGGTACGAACACCGCAAAGCCATTCAGGGTTAGAAACTGGATGAGCGGCATGGAGAACCACGCGAAATCCGGTCGTTCCTGTGACTGCGGGCCGCCATGCACATAGTAAACGAGCGGATAGGGCGCTTTGTAACCAAGCGATGCGGCGGGCAAATAAAGGCGTGCCGAGGTACGAACACCGTCATACGAGACGAACGAGGCATCTTCACCGGAAGCGAGAAGCGCCGGGTCAACGCCAAGGATACGCTCATCGGTATGACGTTTGAGCACGCCGCTGGCAGCAGTATAGATTTGAGTGGGCGAAGTGGCGGAACTGAACGCCAGCGCGAAATGGTCTTGTGAACGGCTGTAATGGACGGCTTCCAACTTGCCATTTGCAAGTTCACCCATGCCGACCAGGGGCTTCGCCAGCGTAATATGCAGGCTATCAGGGTCAAAAGTGGACTCGTAGAGCCAGGTCGCGCCATCAATATTGTATTGAACGAGATAGCGATTAGCGGTTAAATGGCTGATGCTTTCAAGCTCGCCCACGCCGGAATGAGCGACACCGCTAATCGTGACTTGCTCAGGCGCTTCGCCCGGCGTTAGCGAAAAATAGACCGGGCCATAACTGTCTTCATAGAGACATGAGGTGATGAGTAATCCGCCGTTTGCAAACTCGCCATGCCCAAAGCCAGTTAGTGGAATGGCCTGATCAGGGAGGCGCTCTTCAAGCGGTGTTCCGAAAAGTCTGCTGATATCCTCGCCTGATTTCCAGAGATATAGCACCTCATCACCATTGGTGTAACCTTCGGCGAGCGTCATGATGGTTTTATCGTCGCTGGTTGCAAGCGGTATATAGCCCCACTCACTTTGCCCGATTTCGGTAACTTGAAGCGAATCAAGATGAACGATGAAGGTGGTTTGGAGCGAGCTTGTTTCCG
>CAZBPB010000457.1:0-3122 GCA_964493565.1 uncultured Pleurocapsa sp.
TGCGCTGACGATACCGGTGGTCATCGTCCATGCCTGATTGAAGGGCGCGCCAAGCGCAAAAACTTCCTGACCGACAAACAGCGTATTCGAGTCAGCCAACGGCAGCGGATGCAGCTGGTCTACCGGAATATCGTCTACATGAATAACGGCAAGGTCTGAGTCAGGATCAACACCTACGATTTCGCCGCGTACAATGCGCCCATCATAGAACGTCACCGAAATATCGGTGGCGCCGTCCACAACATGATTATTGGTGACAATATTTCCCGAATGATCATAAACAAAGCCGGAACCAGTGGCTTCGCCTGAGGCGTTCATGGTTTCGACATTTACGTGAATCAGCACTACCGATGGGGCAACAGATTCGTATAGCGAGTTCAACAGACGTTCGCTGTCGGTGGTATAGGTTGGCAAGGCTGCGGGCGCAGGATTGATTGCGCTAAGCGCGCCGCTGATCGGGCTATCCGCCCGGGTTGAAACCACTGCGGTGCCGGTGGTAAACGCCACGACGGCGGCAACTAAAACAAGGACTGCCAGCGACAAACGTTGAGCGGTATGCTTCATAGACTTTCTTCCTGAATACTCATGAGGCTTTTGCAAAGCTTCACACGAATAGGCATCTGGCACGGCGTTGCTAGCCCGTACCGGATCTCGACAACGCTATTGTTCAATACAAACGTTAGTCAAGCATTGACGAAGTGTAAAATCTCGTTTTACATCTGAGACTCCCCAAAACTGGGGGCTGATAGCGGGTTTTACAGCTTTTTTATCACAACGCGGATAAAAAAGAGCGCAGCATTTACGCCACGCTCTCCTCATAGCCTGTTGTTACTGAACGTCTAGATCGCTGATTCTACGGGTTCGCTGGACTGACCATCTTCAGAAGCCAGCTTATTCATGACCTCTTCAAAGGCTGTGCGATCCAGCGTTTCTTGCTCCATCAATACGCTCGCAAGGTCTTCCAACTTATTGCGGTGATGGGTCAATGTGGCCTTAGCGCGCTGGTATGCCGTTTGCAGAATACGTTTGACTTCATTATCAATGTCTTCTGCTGCCTGCTCGCTGTAATCGCGCTGTTCGTACAAATCTCGCCCCAGGAACAGCGAACCGCTGCCGCCACCGAAAGCGCGCGGGCCAAGTGATTCGCTCATGCCAAACTGTGTCACCATCATGCGGGCGCGGCTAGTCGCTTGCTGCAAGTCACTGCTAGCGCCAGTCGTGAACTGGTTGTAAATCAGTTCTTCAGCAGCGCGACCACCCATCAAGCCTGCGAGTTCATCTTCAAACTGTTCACGGCTTTTCAGGAACACATCTTCTTCAGGCAGTGACATCACATAACCCCCCGCGCGACCACGCGGGATGATCGTGATCTTATGAACGGGAGTTGTGTGTTCGAGGAAGAACTGCACTACCGCATGACCTGCTTCGTGATAGGCAACCTTTTGCTTTTCATTTTGCGACATGACCCGCGTTTTGCGCTCCGGTCCCATGATCACGCGTTCCATGCTTTCCTGAATTTCGCTCATGCCGATGGTTTTCTTATTACGCCGCGCCGCCAGAATCGCCGCTTCATTGATCAGGTTTTCCAGATCAGCGCCGCTAAAACCGGGGGTGATGCGGGCAATGGTTTCCAGTTCAACATCGGCAGCCATTGGCTTGCCCTTGGTGTGTACCTTGAGGATGTCAAGCCGACCACGCACGTCGGGGTTGTCCATGATCACTTTACGGTCAAAACGACCGGGACGAAGCAGCGCCGGATCGAGAATATCAGGGCGGTTGGTTGCCGCGATAATGATCACGTTGGTGCCTTGCTCAAAGCCGTCCATCTCTACCAGAATCTGGTTAAGAGTTTGTTCGCGCTCATCATGACCACCGCCAAGACCAGCGCCACGATGACGGCCTACCGCGTCAATTTCGTCTACAAACACAATCGCTGGAGCTTCAGATTTAGCGCGTTCAAACAGATCGCGCACGCGGCTGGCGCCCACGCCGACGAACATTTCTACAAATTCTGAACCGGAAATGCTGAAGAAGGGCACACCGGCTTCACCGGCGACTGCGCGCGCCATCAAGGTCTTGCCCGTTCCCGGAGGCCCAACCATCAGCACGCCCTTGGGAATGCGGGCACCCAGACGGATGAACTTATCCGGTTCTTTCAAGAACTCGACCACTTCGGCCAGTTCCTGCTTGGCTTCTTCTGCCCCTGCCACATCTGCGAATGTCACTTGCGGGCGTTCAACATCACGCACCACCCGGGCGCGGCTGCGACCAAAGCTCATCGCCTGATCTTGCCCGGTACGTACCGAGCGCATCATGCGCCACAGCAGCCACACAATAATTAGCGTTGGTACGACGGCAATGAACAACTGAAGGATCAGGCTGGAAGTATTATCGCCTTGCTGCTCTGAAAATTCGATCTGACTGAGTTCTTCTTCGGTAACGCCGAAGGTTTCCAGCGCGCTGAAGAGATCAGTTTCCCGTTCCTTGTAGTAGTAAGCGGTTGTGCCGTTGGAAAGTTCCACAAAAACATCGCTGCCGCCGCGTATCACAATTGATTCAACGTTCCCGGCTTGAATCTGCGCGGCCATCTGATCAAGTGTGATCCGATTGCTTCGCGGGACGTTGTTCGGCTGCCCGAAAATCACCACAAACAGCACCAGCACCACGATACCCAGAATGATCCATAGGCGCTGAGCATTGCGGTTTGCAAATGGCGAGTTTGGATTCGGACTTTGATTACCGTCTTTATTACCGTTGTTAGAAGGATCAGGCTTATTGTTCACGCCAGAAATACTCCAAAACCCTGTCAGTTAGGGATAATTGACCTACGAGGATATGCAGAAACATGCGGAAAATGTGACCATAGCATTCTGATTATACGTTGATTCCACAGCGGCGGCTATAAGACACTCATTAGAACTCTCGTCGTTTTCCCACCGCTTGTTTGTCTGAAAGCAATTTTCAGGTTAATTTCACGCACTTTTCTGTAACTAATATGACGTAAGGTGTTACAATCATAGTTGGTCTTATTCTCTCATTGTTGCTGTTTGGAATCCAGACAGGGTTTCATGGATGATTGATTGCCCGAACTGTCACCGGAAAATTTCACCGGCGACGAAAAT
>CAZBPB010000458.1:0-663 GCA_964493565.1 uncultured Pleurocapsa sp.
CGTAAAGCCGGTTGAGCCTGTCGCACCCGTTGAGGATGCGCGGCGCGGGCAGCAGACGATCCCGCCTGCCGGGCGCAGCGATCTCACCTTCGTTGCCGACATCACTATTCCCGATGAAACTCTGCTGCCTGCTAACGGCGTGTTTGTGAAAACGTGGAAGATCAAGAATACCGGTGAAACTGAATGGGGCGATGGCTACCGCCTGTCGCATTTAGGCAACGCCAACTTTGCCAGCGTGTTCACTGTGCCGCTGCCGAAACTCAAACCGGGCGAAGAAGGGCTGATTTCAATTCAGATGACCGCGCCATCCACGCCGGGCCGCCACAAAACCACGTGGCAGGGTTTAGCCCCGGATGGCAAACGCTTCGGTCTTGAGTTATTCGCCATCATCCGCGTGGGTAGGGCGTGAACGTGCTGTCTTAAATCAATCCCAGTTCACGGGCGCGGGCAACCGCCTCAGTGCGGTTATGGGTGGCTAGTTTGCTATTCACTTCTTTCAGATACCACTTGACGGTTTCTGTACTCAGATACCGTCGCTCTCCAATCTCGTTGTTGGTCATACCTTCAGCCACGAGCCGGAGAATTTCTATTTCGTGCTTGTTTAGAGGACTGTTAGGAGGGATGGTGCTGGCGAGTTGCGCAGCGCCGTTAGATTGAGCCTGC
>CAZBPB010000458.1:673-1790 GCA_964493565.1 uncultured Pleurocapsa sp.
CTGCTGGCTTAACTCGTCCACGACTTCTTGAACAAGCGCTTTAAGCGTGAGCGATTTACCGTGCTGCTGCGCTTCCGCGAACAATTCTGGAGAGACTTCACGCGCAAGAGCAGATAGGCGCTCCTTAGCGTCATTGCGTTCCCACATGGTAATTCCGTGGAGATTGGCGATAAAAGTCAATACCTTGACCGCGCCTTCATAATGCTCGGATTTTAACCAGAGCTTGACGGTAAACTCCAGCGTTAACAAGTTGTTTAACAGATCATGATCTTGAGAGGTCAGAATTTTGAGACTTTGATAAAGATTCTGTGCCGCTTCCGAAAAATTGCCCATTTCACTATAAACGGTAGACAGCCCGTTGTATGCAACTGTCGCCCAGAGCGATTGTCCACATTCTAACCATAGCGCGAGGGATTGCTTGCCCCACCGTATTGCTTCGTCGTAACGACTCTCCTTAAGAAAAATTATCCTTTGCGCGGACATAGAATATGCTCTCAACCAGATGTCACCACATGCTTCTGCATTTTCAGAATATGCCTGTGCAATGGGCTTGACTATTTCCAGATAATCTTCGTGAGAGCAATACTTGGAATGACTTTCTAACCAAAGATTGGTATAGGCAAGTGCAACCCACCATCGATCTCTGGCGCTTTTCGCTATTCGCACGGTTTCCTGGGCGGCGCTGAATGCCCTATCATCATCAACCCGAGATTCCATGAGGGTAAGATTGTGATAGGCAAGAACAAGGTCTTCTACACGACCTACATCTGCCAGAATTTCCAACCCGCGAATAACCAGAGGCAGTCCCTTGTCAAATTGCAACAATGTTTCATAGAATGCACCCCTACAGCAGAGCAATAAACCGATGGCTCGGTTTGCTTCAGGGTTGCCTGAAATAGCATTCAGTCCTTCTTCAGCTTGCCTGAACAGTGCCTGTGTTTCGTGATAACGACTGCGAAGCTCGCTGTACCACCACAGTGGATAGATCGCTGTGCGTAGCTCAGAGATCTTTTGTTTTTCAACCATCGTTTGCCATGCAATGCGTATATTTTCAAATTCGGCATCAATTTCCCGCACTGCTTTGGCCTGTTCGCGATTTCGCAGTGGCTGCCATATT
>CAZBPB010000458.1:1800-3122 GCA_964493565.1 uncultured Pleurocapsa sp.
AGAATTCCGCGTAGTAGTCGCTGTGGGCGTCAAGTGTCCCCCCTAATTCGCCGGAAACCCTGAGTTGTCCTTCGGCAAACTGGCGTAACATTTCCTGCAGGTTGTAACGTCCGCTATCTTCCCTGCGCAGTAGTGACTTATCAACCAGCAGCGCCAGCGTCGCTAACGAGGAATTTGCTACCTGTTCCGCTGCATCCCGCGTAAACCCGCCGCGAAACACCGATAGTTTCATGAAAACGTCTTGCTCATCTTCCGAAAGCAGCCTCCATGAGTATTCAAAGGCGGCGCGCATACTACGGTGTTTTTCAGGGAAGTTCCGCAGGTTGGTACTCAGGAGGTCAAGATTGTGTTCTATCTCACCGGCGATCTGCGCACAGGTAAGCGCGCGTACCCAACCAGCGGAAAGCTCAATCGCCAGCGGGATGCCTTCCAGTAGGCAGCAAATACGGGCAATGGCGGCATTGTCGTTCGCCTGCGGGGTATACCCTGCGCGGCGGGCGCTGTGCATAAACAGTTCAACCGCGGCATAGGTTTCAAGAGGCTGGTTTTGATCCCGATCCGGAAATGGCAGCCCATGAATATCCAGCACCCATTCTTCGCGCAGGTTCAGGCGTTCGCGTGAAGTGACCAGCAGTTTAACCTCTGGCGCAGCCTCCAGAATTTCCGGAAGCAGGTCAGCGCCGTCAAGCAAGTGCTCGAAGTTGTCCAGCACCAGCAGCAGGTGTTTTTCGCGCAGATAGCCAAGCAGCTGGGTTTTGGCGTCTTGATCGCCATAGAACATGTAGTTGAGCGCGCTGGTCATGGAGGAGACGATGGCATCCGATGAAGTCAATGGTTGAAGCGCGACAAAGTATGTGCCTTGAGGGAAAGAAGCGCAGCCAGCAGCTTCTATCGCGAGGCGTGTTTTACCGATGCCGCCGGGGCCAGTCAGGGTGAGCAGGCGGCAGTCAGGGCGAGAGAGCAGCCGGGTAATTTCGGCAAGTTCGGCCTGCCTGCCAATGAAAGCGGTGGACTGCATGGGAATAGTCATACAAGTGTTCTTCCCACTCGCCAAAAGAAATAGTGTAGCATAACATTTCGGTAATGGGTGTAGATCAGCGTGTAGAAACTATGCTCCCATAAAATAGGTAGAAACCAGAAGTCCGGCGACTGCACAAGGATGCTGGCGTGCCGCATCAAAATTTTTCAAGATAACGATGTCTATGTTGTCGTCGGGCAAATGAACCAGACAACCGGCAAACGCACCTGAGCTAAAAACGCTGTGAACGATACCTTCATGGTCAACGATAAGCTCCGCATCATTGAAAAGTCCAATGGTGCTC
>CAZBPB010000459.1:0-2061 GCA_964493565.1 uncultured Pleurocapsa sp.
GTTCCCCACCTTCTAGAACACGCTGCCACAACCGATCCTCTTCGATTTGAGTGACAGGCGCCCAGTAGGCAGATTCGATAACGACATCATCACCGCATTCGGGACGACAACGCTCGATACGCTGTTGGGTTAAACGGACGGCAAAATCCGGGGTTTGCTTGCCAATTCCGTGAATCACCATAACTGCTACTTTGCGTCCCATGATATACCCCTTAGCGAAATGTCTGCCTGTTGTATATTGCCTGCACGCATTAAACTCCGCTATCCTTGCGCTGTCAAACATTCCGAATATTGATCCTATGCCACCGCTTACCTTAACTTCACCGCTTCTAGAAGCCATCTTGAGGCGTGTTCCTGAAGCATTCGTCCATGTGAGTGCGCTTATGCAGCGTTTTCGTGGGCTTCAACGCAGGCAGTTTGAGCATCTAGGCTCTGCTGCAATCGGTTTTGACGGCGAGTATTTTTACCTTAAAGAGGCCGTCACCCTTGAAGTCATTGCCGCGACAAGATTATGGGCACGGCCACAGCTACCAGACATCCGCAATGATGGTATTGTTGCCGGCGAAACAATCGCCGAACTGAAAGCCCTACGGGACGTTAATAAACCGAAACGGATGACGAAGGCGGAAAAGTATGTCGTTGAATCCCTAAATAGTAATCCACCTTATTTCGATTTATCTACGAGTGAATTAAAACACGAGGCGCTCGATCGTCTTTTTGAGGCTGGTTTACTTGGAAACATAGGCGCTTACTATTACGATCCGTTGCAATATAGCGAAGCCAGTGTGCATGAAGCAGCGCGACGCAGGCGTATTGCTGAAATGAGCAATCTGCTCACTGAAAAACTTCAGGCGCGTCCCGGTTGGACGGCAGCACAGCAAGAAGTTATCGGGCTTATCGGAGAAGATGCCTTAAAAGAGCTATTAAGTGTTGGCGCCGTTTCCAGATTCAGCGTTCCCTTAAAGGCACCGCCATACTCAGAAACATGGGTCAGATTAAAAGCAGGTGATTTTCAGGCAGCACAAACTGCCGCACTGGCCGCAACCCAGGTAGACGATTCAGCCTGGAACGACTTTATCGCAAGTGCTGGTAACATCCTTCGCGATCCCACAAGGGTAGGTGACACTGCACGCGGGCAGGTGCTCGCCCGCACTTACACTGTTACTGGTGCAGCAAAGCGGTTATTGCTAAGGCCAGAAACAATCGCTCGCGCGATAAACGACGGAGTGCTTACTTCGTTTGTTGACCCTGAAAATGCGCAGCGCATCCCCGCTGCTGAAATCGAAGCAATCGCCACCAGCGACGAGCGTTATGCTGGACTAACTGACTATGAAACCGTCCGCGTTCGCGATATTGCCCTGGTACTGGAGATTCCATTTCCCAAAGCGCTGCGTAGACTACGAAAAATTGGCGTGCGTCAGCCACGGGTAGCATGGAGTGCGATCAAGGGGAAATGGGAACTTCCTGATAACTATGTCGAATTCCGTCAGCTGCTGGACACAAAACTGGCAGAGGCCCAGCGCATTAAGGAAGAAAAGCGGCAGGCAGAAGCTGCGCAGCTTGAGATAGAACGACAGCGCCGCCGCAATCTTCGTGAACGTTTGGTAGCGGCATTTCCCACGTGGCAGCATGATAAGCGCGGTGATCAGCAGATCGTGCTGCACGTTGGCCCACCAAACAGCGGGAAAACACATGATGCGCTGCAAGTACTGGCAGCGGCAGCGGTTGGTTGGTATCTCGCGCCCTTACGATTGCTGGCCTTTGAAGTTTTTGAGCGATTGAACCGCATGGGGGTACGCTGCAACCTGCTCACTGGCGAAGAGCATATTGACGTAGATGGGGCAACAATTACGGCTGCCACAATCGAAATGTTCAATCCGATGCGCAGCGGTGATTGCGTCGTTATTGATGAAGCTCAAATGCTGGCCGATCCGGATCGTGGTTGGGCATGGACACGTGCGCTCATGGAGGCACAGTCGCCGGTCATTCATGTTGTCGCGCCGCCAACTGCGAGATCATTGATTGAACAGATGGCCGAAGAAGCCGCTGTTCCGATTGTAG
>CAZBPB010000459.1:2071-3122 GCA_964493565.1 uncultured Pleurocapsa sp.
TGCGCCAATCGAAGTGATCGAGCGCCCCTGGAATTTGCGCGATCTGCCGGAACGCACAATTTTGGTGGCCTTTTCGCGTCAGAATGTCTTAGAACTGAAGACGACGCTTGAAAACTGGCGGCGACGGGTGTCAGTCGTTTATGGTAGTTTACCGCCCGAAGTACGCCGCAAGCAGGCGGATCGTTTTGCTGAAGGTCAAACCGAAATCTGTATTGCTACAGATGCCGTTGGAATGGGACTAAACTTGCCCGCAGACAACGTGTGCTTTTATGAGGTTCGCAAATTTGATGGGCGTAATGTGCGGCTGCTTTCGCCGGGCGAAGTACAGCAAATCGGTGGTCGCGCAGGCCGGTTTGGACTCAGTCAATCAGGGCAGGTTGGGGCATTACGCCGTGAAGATCTCAATCAGGTGAGGCGGTTATTTTTTGCTGCGCCAGCAGTACTAACCCACGCAAGAGTTGCGCCCACTGTGGCCGATCTAGGGATGATCCCCGGCACGCTAGCTGAAAAACTCTCTGAATGGGCGGCATTAAAGTCCATCCCTGATAGCCTGCGCGGAGCGCTGGAAGTAGCCGATCTTGCGGAACGTGTTGAACTGGCAAAAATGTTGACGCGACATGACGAGTCGGTATTAGGGTTGGCCGCTTCCTATCAACTGGTGAACGCCCCGACACGGCAAAACAGCCGCGATTACTGGCAGCAATGTGCCAGAGCAATAATCGAGCGAAAACCGCTTCCATTGCCCCCTGTCTCTTCTACGCATGTCACCGACAGCATTGATCTTGACCGTCTTGAGATGTACATCTCTTATGCCGATATTTACCTGTGGCTTTCACAGCGGAGAGAATTTGAAGAATATGCTCCAGATGCACATGATGTACGTTTTCAGAGAACAGAATGGTCTGAGGCAATTGATCGTGCCCTACTGCGTCGTCTAAAGACCCGTAGACCACGCAGAGAGAATTCCTAATATGCTGATTGAAGCAGAAGTAACCGAAGGACTGGAAGCGTTTTGTAGGAAAGAAATTCTCCTACGCACCAGTCATAACAC
>CAZBPB010000460.1:0-3119 GCA_964493565.1 uncultured Pleurocapsa sp.
CGTTAAGCTGTGTGACCATGAGTGTACTTCCCCAACAAAGACCACTGGCGGCAAACGCCAATGGACACCAAAGAGCCGAATAACCGCCGACGACATTTCACTCGCATATGCGGACTCCTCACACCGGGTGCGCATAGAAATCATGCGATCTGAAAAACCCTACCAATTTCATGATAGGGTGGTTTCACAAGCGAGGAGCAACTTTTCCACCGCTGCGCCTAAACTTTTTTTGACGAGTGTGAAAGAGGTTTACTTCCTGCGCATCTGCCGGGCGAAGTCGCTGGGGGAGACTCCGGTCTTTTCCTTGAAAAGGCGAGAGAAATACACGGGGTGATAGTTCAGCATCGCACAGACACTTACAATCGACATGTCGGTATGTTTCAGAAGTTCCTTTGCCCGCGCGATACGCAAATCGATCAAGTAATCGCGAGGATTACGTCCAGTTTCTTCGGTAAACAGCCGGCAAAAATACGCAGGGCTAATGCTTACGACGTACGCAACATCGGCGACGGTGATATCGTCTTCCAGTTTGTCGCGCATGAACTCTATCGCGCGATGGACAATCACTTTCCGTTGAGAACGTACAGTGCCGGTGGAGTTTCCGCGAAGACTTTGACGATCATAGCTGAGGTTAGCGATTGAGTTCGTGACGATGCCGAGCAATTCCGCAAGACCTTCGAGCTGACTCAGGGTCATGCGTGGCGTGCGGTTGAGCGCAGCCTGATAATCGACCCAAGGGATACCCAACTGGTCTGCATTGCTGTGATGCCAAGGATAATCCAAAAGATTGGAATCCAGAATTACCGGATCAAAGAATAACTCACCGAGCAGTTGCCCAGCCACGACAACGGGCGCAACCGCTGTACAGAGAGTCCCCTCTAGCATCTCTCTGACATAAGCACCGGAAGGCGTGGTACTCACCCGTTGGCGTGTCGCTTGTTCGAGGTTTGCCCACTCTGGCCAGCCAATCGTATCGCCGATCAAACGCCATAGATGGCGGCTGCGCTCCACATATTGAGGGCTGACCGTACGCCAGTATGCCTGATAGCGAGTCTCGTCAAGGTAAGACGCCAGATGGAAGATATCCAAGCCTAACCCGGTCAGTTTGACAAAGCTTTCGGACATATCCCAGAGCGTGTTCGGATCGATCAACTTGAATAATCGGGGAGTAGGCGGTTCAGGCAAGAAGATCGGATTCCAGACCGAAAGGTCGCGATGATATGCACCAATCCGCGCCAGCGACGTGAGTTGAGCCAAACCTCCGGGCTGCCCGATGACGCGGAACGATCGCGTCGCGGTATCTTCAAACAGCAGCGCATGGGTTTCAAAGGGTTTTCGTCCAGCCCCCGTATCACGGAAATCGTAGGAGGGCACGATACGGAGGTTTTCAACCCGCTGCCAATCGTTACTGACTTCAGATAGAACTTCGACAGCCAGTGATTTCCACCAACCACCATCGATATAGGCAAACCCCATCGTCATTTCGATGCAGTTGATCGTGACAGGCTCAGGGAAGTCTAATCGATACCAGTCCGGGTCTTCTGTTTCATTCTGTCCATCATACGTATCAAAAGTCAGATGCTGAGCGAACGCCGCATGAGGCTGCCCATCGAGGTATTGAATCCGATCATTGAGCAGGACATTCGGATCCCGCGCACCGTTACCTGTGGGATGAGCTTTCGACGCAGAAATTACAACGCCCGGTATCCGCGCCTTATTCTGTGATAAATCCTCGTCATTCATGTCCCATCACCTCACAGTCTGCCCCAGTTTAGCGGATAGTCCGCACTTTATGTAAAGAGTTAACTGCGAACATGCACTTTTCACCCATCGCAAATACATTTCCAGCCGAACAAAGCCAGCGTTACGAGGCGCTCAATGTGTTCGCTAGACTCCCTAAAGCGTGATTACGCCAGAATCCCGAAATGCTGATGTAAGCCATAAGGCGAAAAACGGGCGACGGCATAGACCAGCACAGCCTTACCCTTTCCCTCGCTAAAAAGGTGACAAATGTCATCAAAACACCAGTCATCCATCACATCGCTCAAAAGCGGCAGAAAGACTCCCCGAAACCGCGCTGTCAAAACTCTAATTGCGAAGCATTTCATAGCTTTTAAGAAAGGTAAGGTCTATTTTGCCTCCAATTACAGTACGTACGGAACAGGGTTACCGAACAGCAATTCATATTCGTGAGCATACGGTGATGGCTGACGAACTCATTCAGGATGGTGGCACCGACACCGCGCCAACCCCGATGGAAATCCTTCTGGGTACGGTGGGCGCGTGCGTTGCGGTGACAACACGGGCGTATGCCCAGCGCAAAGGATGGCATCTCGAAGGAGTCACGGTTGAACTGGAAATGGAGCGGATAAAGCGTGAAGATTATCCCGCCTATTCCGGGGAAGCATCTTATATCCATGAAATCAGAGAGAAGATCGAGTTTGAAGGTCCTCTCACTGAAGAACAACGTGCACGATTGCTGGCAATCGCAGGAAAATGCCCGGTACATCTGACTCTGGAGCAGCCTGTATTTTTCTCACAACAGATGACGCCCAATAAAGCTCCGTTAACGGTTGAAGAAACACCGCGTTAAAACGAACTTGCAGGTACTGAACATCTTATCAGACAGGCTAAAACTGTCTGCGAAGCTCTACCGCACTTAGCAACAAAAGACCTTCCTGTTTGCCGGAGGGTCTTTTATTGCGCGCTGTGGTCATTGGTCGTGCCTGTACCTCACAAGGTAGAATAAAGCGACTAGGCGGTCTGTTTAGGCAGCAGTTGAGAGTCAGAGTTTCAGAAGATGGTAGAAGAACTTGAACAAGATCAGTCGTTGGCAGTGGGTTCGCGTTCCACCGAATTTGTCGAGCGTGTAAAACAACTGCTCGAACACCTCTATGATTTGCCTTTTCTACAGGCACACCCACTCGCTTCACACCCGGTCGTTCGTCTATCCAACAGCACCGCAACGCCAAGTCAGGCGCTCCGGCAGCGCCTGATGCACGCCATCGAAGCCCCCAAATCCCCGCCGGATCGAAACACAACCGCGCATGGGCGTTACCTTAAACTGGTGTACCTGCATTACGTCGATGGCATGACGATTCAAGAGGCAGCGTACAGTC
>CAZBPB010000461.1:0-2043 GCA_964493565.1 uncultured Pleurocapsa sp.
CTCGATCAAACTGACGTGCTTATATGGTGGGCGCACGTTGCCCATGATCAGGTGAATGATGCTATCGTTGATCGCGTTCAAAAGCGTGTGCTTGCTGGCATGGGGCTGATCGTGCTGCATTCCGGTCACTTCTCGAAAATTTTCAAGCGTATGATGGGCACCAGTGGAAATCTGAAGTGGCGCGAAATCGGTGAGAAAGAACGGCTCTGGGTAGTGAACGCAGCTCATCCAATTGCTGATGGTCTCGATGATTTTTTTGTGCTTGAGCACGAAGAAATGTATGGCGAGCCATTCGGTATTCCTGAGCCGGACTCGCTGGTTTTTGTTAGCTGGTTCGCCGGCGGTGAGGTATTCCGCAGCGGTTGTTGCTGGTATCGTGATCAGGGTAAAGTGTTCTATTTCCGTCCCGGTCATGAAACGTTTCCCACTTATTACGATGTGAATGTACGCAAAGTGCTGGCAAATGCTGTGCGTTGGGCGGCTCCTACCAACGGCGCGAAGGTCACAGTTGCTAATCGCCGTGAACCGCTGGAAAAGCTGTAGGGATAACTGAATGGCTAAAGTCATTCTTATTGTTTGTGATGCCCTACGCGACGATGTTGCTGCCGCGCAAATGGGCTATCTGGAACATCTCGTAGAGCAGAAAATCGCAACCCGTTATACGGTGATTGCCCAGATGCCCACTATGTCTCGCCCCAACTACGAGACAATCCATACAGGCGTGCCTTGCAGCATTCACGGTATTACGAACAATTACGAAGTTCGCCAATCCATCATGCCTAACATTTTTTCGCTCGCCCGGAAACAGGGTCTGGTGACAGGTGCTTCTGCGTTTTTCTGGTATTCCGAGTTGTACAACGGAACTGTGCCCTACGATCCCGTTATGCACCGTGAAATTGACGACGAAACCCGGTGGATACAGCACGGGCGTTTTTACGGTATACCTGCGCTGCATACCGAACAGCCAGACGTTGAGGTGTTTGCAGCAGGGGGAATGCTGGCACGCCGCTTTTACCCCGATTATCTGCTGATTCACCCGATGCAGCTTGATGAGGCAGGTGAGACTTACGGAGGAGACTCTGTGCAATATCGTCGGGCTGTGATTGCGCAGGATACCATTATCGCCAATCTGGTGCCGCAGTTGATGCCCGCCGGTTATACGATCCTCGTGACTTCCGATCACGGCATGAACAATGACCCGTCTACACATGGTGGATCGCTGCCAGAAGTACGTCATGTGCCGTTATACGTTATTCCGGCAAGCGGGGAAGGGATGGGAAATACGGGACAGCAAGTTTCTCAGCTTCAGATTGCGCCTACGGTTTGCAGCCTGCTGAATATTCAGATTCCCGATACCATGACCGCCCCACCGATTACTTGATTAAAACTGGAAGCGAGAATGTTGTGGAATCACTGGATATACTTTTGGAAGCTGCGCTCGACCTGACATGGAAGGCGGGGCGCATCACTTTGGGATATTTCCAGAGCGAACTTGAAATTGAGCGTAAACAAGACGCGTCTCCTGTGACAATTGCTGACAAATCAGCCGAGATATTCCTGAGAGAATCGCTGACGCGCTTTTTCCTGATCATGGCCTGATTGGCGAAGAATTTGGCGATGACCGTCAGGATGCGCGGTATTGCTGGGTGATAGACCCGATAGATGGCACCAAATCGTTTATTCACGGCGTACCTATCTACGCCTCCTTGCTGGCGCTGATTGATCGCAATGCGCCGGCAGATAAATCCACATTGGTAGGGGTGGCTCATTTTCCGGCATTGAGTGAAACCGTCTACGCAGTTCAGGGAGGCGGTTGCTACTGGAATGGTCGCCGCGCAAAAACCTCCCAGGTGAATACCTTGAGTGAATCTGCCCTGATATGCAGCGATGTCGCGCATTTTGATCAGCATGAGATGGCTTTTCACACGTTGGTTGCAAGCACTGGCATCCAGCGAACATGGGGCGATGCCTATGGCTATGCGCTGGTTGCAACGGGTCGGGCGGAGATTATGTTGGATCCTAAAATGAAAATTTGGGATTGTG
>CAZBPB010000461.1:2053-3118 GCA_964493565.1 uncultured Pleurocapsa sp.
CATGCCTGAAGCGGGTGGCACATTTACCGACTGGTCAGGTGCAAGTACCATCAATGGCGGTGAGTCTATTGCCACAAATGGGATTCTCTACAATCAGGTTTTCGATGCGATAAACGCTGCCCGGTCGCTATCATGAACGTTCCAGACGCTGAACAAATACAAACCCTGTTTACGACCTATGATCTCTTGAACGATTCCGGAACGCTGCTAGTCGCGATTTTGCTGCTAGGGGTAGTTTTAGGGGCGATTTCGACCGGACTGCTCTTTTGGGACTGGTCACGAAATCGCCGGCGAAATTGGCCTGCTGCTGCTGCCATCATTATCGGAATCGTGCTGATTATCGCTGGCTATGTACTTTACGGCGCGGCGGGTCGGATTATTGCGATTGAGATCAATACGCCGCGTGTGTGGATCGGCACAGAATATGAGGCGCTTTCCGTCCAGGTTAAGGCGATGGTGGGTGCGAGCGGGGGATGGGGCGTTATTGGGTTAACTGCCGGGTCTTTGTTTGTGCTGCTCGGTATCGTAGGCATCGTTAAGAATTTTCTGCTGCGCCGCAGAAACACAACGGGAACGCCGCTTGAAACGGCATCCCCGGTCAGTTGAGGGCACAAAATACAGCTTAGGGCTCAACCGTTGCTTCTTCAGTCGCCTCAGCGATTGGGGTGGCTTCTGGTGTGCTTTCGCTGGTGGCTTCGGCTGTCATTTCAGTTTCGGCGGTTACTTCCATCGTTGCCTCAGATGTCGCTTCTGCCGTCACTTCAACAGTAGCTTCAACCGTCGGCGTGATTGTGGGACGCAATGTGGGGAGTGGAGCTTCTTCGACGGGCTGGCAGGCAGCGGCGATTAAAGCAAGACCTGTAGCAGCAATGAGGAATTTGATACGCATGAGTAAGCGCCTTTCGCAGCAATTCGAATTTGAGTGTTGTTGATGGGTCAAATTTTAGCGGGCACTTGCCTGAATTACATTAGCCAACTCGCCTAAAGCAAGTAGCTTGTAGGAGTTTTTATGACCGCTGCTGATACATCGCTGACGCCAAAATGGCGGGTTTGGTATCGTTCCGC
>CAZBPB010000462.1:0-3104 GCA_964493565.1 uncultured Pleurocapsa sp.
CACCCTGGGCGATAAAGCTGATCCCAATACTGACGTGATCGAAGTTGATGGTCAGCGTCTGCGTTTTGATAAATTGGTCAAACGCTATATTGCCCTCTACAAGCCTAAAAACGTAGTTTCAACCAGCGATCCACATGAATCTGATGATCGAAAAACTGTGTTCGATCTGGTCCCATCAAGCGAGCACATGTTTTCAATCGGACGATTGGACGCCGATAGCGAAGGGCTGGTGGTGCTTACCAATGACGGCGACCTTGCCAACCGCCTGACCCACCCCAGTTACCGCCACACTAAGACTTACCTAGTTACAGTACAAGGTACGCCTTCGCCAAAAACATTGGATCGCTGGCAGCGCGGTATCGAATTACAAGAAGAGGACGGACACACAATACGTACCGCCCCCTGTTTGGTGCACATGGTCAAGAAATCCGGCTCAGTTAGTGTGCTGCGCGTAATCATGACCGAAGGCAAAAAGCGCCAGATTCGTCGCGTTGCTAATGCACTTGGACATCCTGTTGGCAAACTTGTTCGGACAGACATCGGAAAATTGTCAATCGAAGGGTTAAAACCAGGCGAATATCGCGATCTGGATGATGAAGAAGTTGAATTGCTCAGTACCCCCTCACCAGAGTTCAAAATTTCTCGCCGTCTAGCTCCGCGACATCGCGCCGACAGGACTGAAGATCGTCCACATCGTTCGTCCGGCGAACGTTCAGAGCGTGGCTATAAGCCGCGCTCTGAGGGGGATCGTCCACGCCGTAAACCCGACGGCGAATATGCCGCACGTCCACGTCGTGAGGGGGATAGTGAAAGATCACATCGTTCGTCCGGTGAACGTTCGGAGCGTAGCTACAAGCCGCGTACTGAGGGCGATCGTCCACGCCGTAAGCCGGATGGCGAATTCGCCGCACGTCCTCGTCGTGAGGGAGATAGTGAAAGATCGCATCGTTCGTCCGGCGAACGTTCAGAGCGTGGCTATAAGCCGCGTACTGAGGGCGATCGTCCACGCCGCCCTGCAGGTAAAGGCGGAACACCTCATTCCCCCCGTGATGGGAGTAACAATGACCGATCGCGTCAATCAGATCGTCCATCAAGGGGTTCAAAGCCACAAAGTGGGCGTTCAGGCAGCAGAAAACCCCGATCGGGTAATGCCCCACGCCCAGAAACCCGGCGCAACGACGAAGAAGAATAAATTGCCACAAGGACGATTGCCTTGAGTACAACTGCCGCTTCTACGTCAGTACAAGAATACGTCGCCAGACAGCCAAAGATTGCCTGGCGACGTAACATTATGCGAGCAGGAATTCGCAGCATTCTCTTCAAGATCATTGCTCGGGTAATGGTGATAGGCGAGGAAAACGTACCGGTCACCGCCCCTGCAATTCTCATGATCAATCACATCTCGCTGCTAGATCCCATACTGGGTATGGGCGCTGTTACCAAACGCTACGTCATTCCGATGAGCAAGATGGAAAATAAGAAAAATCCCCTGGTCGCACCGTGGGTGTGGTGGTGGGATTCTTACTATGTAAATCGTGGGAATGTTGACCGGCAGGCGCTGCAAAGCTCAATCGAACTGCTTAAAAGCGGGCAACTCTTGCTGATTTCGCCTGAAGGCACACGCCATTACGATGGCTTACAGCAGCCTAAAGATGGGCTTGCCTATTATGCAACCAAAGCGGATGCCTTCATTGTGCCAACGGCAATTACCGGCGCGGAAAATTGGGTCAAACGTATTTTGACACTGCAGCGACCCAAAATGCAGATTATCTTCGGCAGACCGTTCCGATTCAAGACAGAGGGACGCGCACGCATCCCCCGTGAGGAATTGGCGGAAATGACGGAAGAAGCAATGTACCAATTGGCCGCAGTCATACCCGAAAATTATGCTCATCTGCGCGGTGTGTACAGTGATTTGAGCAAGGCAACCACCAATACTATTGAGTTCATGATTCCAACCTAACAATTCTCAAAATACTCACCAACGGCAGCCTTAGCACCTATCTCTACTGTGTTCTCCTTTCGTTTTAACGGTCGAGAATAATGCAAAGTCGCAGTGCTGGTGAGGTTAACCATATCCCCGAAAAATCTTAAATTACCGCTGTGACTAAAGGCTAAGGTGCAAATATGTGCGGAATTGTTGGATATGTGGGCGAACAAGAAGCAGCAGCTATTATCCTTGACGGCTTAGGTCGACTCGAGTATCGCGGGTATGACTCAGCCGGTATAGCAAGCATCCATAACAACAGTATCCAGATTTGCCGCGATGTGGGCAAGCTCGCCAATTTGCGTAGACGAGTCGCTGAATCACCGCTCGCTGGTAATGTGGGTATCGGGCATACCCGCTGGGCAACCCATGGCGCGCCCGCTGAACATAACGCTCATCCCCATATCAGCATGGATGGTGAGTTCGTGGTTGTACATAACGGCATCGTCGAAAACTACCGCGAACTGCGTGATGAACTCACAGCTGAAGGCGTTCATTTCAATTCCGATACCGATACTGAAGTAATCGTGCAGTTAATAGCACGTGTTGCACAGAATGGCGCAGGCGGAGATGTTACGGAGGCTACGCGTCATGCAGTTCAACACTTACGTGGCGCACATGCCATCGTCGTCATGAACCGGGCACAACCAGATCGAATTGTGGCTGTCCGCATTGGCAACGCTGGAGGTGTAGCCATTGGGCTGGGCGAAGGAGAGAACTTCGTTGCTTCTGATATTCCCGCGATCATTGAACTGACTCGCCGTATGATCTTTCTTGAAAGTGGCCAAATGGCGACTATAAAGCCGGATGAAGTTAACATTCAGAATTTGGATGGCGAATCAGTTTCAGCCACCATTCACCAGATTCCATGGGATGCGGTGAGCGCCGCAAAGGGCGAATATCAGCACTTCATGCTAAAAGAAATCTTCGACCAGCCCCGGAGTATTACAGATACCATCCGTGGGCGAATAGATTTTGAACATGAACATGTGCTGCTGCCTGAATTGAACTTAAGCATGGAAACAGCAAATACATTGCAGCGCATGGTCATTGTTGCCTGTGGTACCAGCTATTACAGCGGACTGGTCGGCAAATTCTTCATTGAACAATTGGCGCG
>CAZBPB010000463.1:0-3087 GCA_964493565.1 uncultured Pleurocapsa sp.
GGAGCCGCCGAAGCCGGATAACCCGCTGCTGCACCTGCCGAACGTGGTGCATACGCCACATCTGGCGGCCAGCACCGAGGACGCGCAGATCGTGGTGGCGGTAGAAGCTGCTCAACTAGTAGTTGATGCGCTGCTGAAGGGCGAATACAAGAATGTCGTCAATCAGGCAGTGCTGGCGAAGTAAGGTATAATTGACCTGCTAAGACACGAAGAACGCCAGAGAAAATTTTCTTCTGGCGTTTTTAATTCCCTATTTCCTTAACCCGCAACGCTTCAAGTATGTATTTTAGGGACTGGGTGGCTTCGGCAAGCGCGGCTTCGGGATTTTGTGAACCGACAATCCAGAGTGCGGCTTCGTTCATAGCACCTGAAAGTAAATGGGTGAGTGCGTCCAATGGCAATTGTGGAAGTTGATGCTTTTTGATGAGTTCAGACAATGCCTCGCGCAGCGACTTCATGCTGTTCTGGGCGTCTAGTTCGCGCCAGAGCGACCAGCCTAATACTGCCGGAGCATCGATCAGCATGATGCGCTGTACTTGCGGGTCTATGCTCACTTCCAGAAAAACGATAGATCCAGCAACTAACTGATCCCACATATCGTCATAAGCGGCGGTGACTGATTCGATCCGTTGTGCAACCCCCCGCTGTATGTCTGCTAAGACCGCCGCAAACAAGCCTTCTTTGCTTCCAAAATGATGATAAAGCGCACCGCGTGTGACCCCGGCAAGGTGGACGATTTCCTCAGTAGCGGCATTGGCATAACCATCCCGCGTGAATATTTCGGCGGCAACTTCAATAAGTCGTGCGGTGGTGGCTTCGCGCTGCTGGGCTTTAGTGATCTTGCTCATGATTTGCTCCAGATGTTGACATACATACAGTTTGTATGTATTATAAGAGCTAACATACAGCCTGTATGTATCTGGATTTTAGACTGAGGGCAGTGAACAATGCAAATCAACAGTTTCTATCCGGTTTTGATGAGCGATAAGATTCCAGCGACGTGTGACTTTTACGTGCAGCACTTTGGCTTCCAGATCGTTTTTGAGGCGGACTGGTATGTGAGCTTGAAATCGGCAGATGAACGGTTTGAACTGGCGTTTGTTGCCTACAACCATGAAACCGTGATGCGCGAATACCAGAAACCTGTGGGGGGCTTACTGCTGAACTTTGAAGTGGATGAGGTGGATGCTGAGTATGAACGGCTGATCACCAGCGTTGGGCTGCCGCTGCACCGCAAACTAGTGACCGAAGATTTTGGTCAGCGGCATTTCATCACCGCTGACCCGAACGGCGTGTTAATTGACGTGATTCAAATTGTGCCGCCAAGCGCCGAATTTGCCGCGCAATACCTTGCTGGACAAGCTAAGCCCGAATAATACCGCTTAACACAATGGTTATTCACGGAGGCCGGCGCGTGATATATCATGCTCCGGCTTTTGATTCCGATGAGCTAAGGGGCAATGATGACACGGTTGGCAGTGCTTTCGGATATTCACGCAAATTTACCGGCGCTGGAAGCGGTAGTGGCAGATATGGCGCAGTTCAACGTAGATCAGGTGGTGGTGGCGGGCGATATTGTCAACTGGGGGCCGTTCAACCGCGAGGTGATGGAATATGTAACCGGACAGCGCTGGTCGCTGATACGCGGCAACAACGAGCTATATCTACTGGATTATCTGACGCCGCGCGCGCCGGAATACTGGAAAGAATTCACGCTTCCGCCCTGGCTGCGTGAACAGTTGAAAGGCTGGTTTTACTACATTGGCGGGATGCCAGATGAACTTCAACTGCGCTTTCACGATGCGCCGCCGGTGCGGGTGGTACATGGCTATCCCGGCAACCCCTGGGAAGCGATTTTCCCGGATACGCCGGACGAGCGGGTTCGCGAAATGCTGTGTGGCGTCAGTGAATCTACCGTTATTGGTGCACATAGCCATATTGTGATGGATCGGGCTATAGATGGTTGGCACATTTTGAATCCCGGTTCAGTAGGCGCGCCGTTGGATGGCGACCCGGCGGCGAAATATATGATTCTGGATGGCGATGTGAACGGGTGGACAGCGATGCAGCGGCGGGTAGCGTTTGATTACGCGCCAGTGTACGCCGAATTTGAGCGGCAGAAATTTATTGATCAAGTGGGCGTGACCGGGCAGTTAATTATTGAGGAATTTAAGACTTCACGTTTGCGGGTGCAGCCATGCCAGATCTGGTGCAAGGAGACGTACCCCGGCGAGGCGCTGACGTTTGAGCGCATGGAGGAGTTTTTAAGCACAGTTGATGCCAATCAATATATGCCGCAGCCGTACAGGGAAAAATAGATATCCAAAGAATGGAGCCAACCGCTGGTTGGCCCCTTCGAACGGTTTTAACCTACCACGCCGTAAGCGCGGACAGGGAATGTGCCGAAGCCTTTGACTTTTACGGGCACGGCTGAGAATTTGAAACCACCTTCTGGCAGGCGGACGAGATCGCAGAGATGTTCGGCAATTGGAATGTCTGAACCGAGCAGGATGGTGTGAACAGGGCGTTCGCCGCCTTCTACGTTGTCAATGTTAAACGAGTCTATGCCTACCAGCTTCGCGCCCGCTTTGACCAGAAAATCAGCAGCATCTTCAGTTAGATAGGGATGACCTTCAAAATACTGGTCAGTACGCCAATGGACATCCCAACCGGTATGCACCAGCACCGCTTTGCCGCGCAGATTTAAATCAGCAAAAGCAGCGCGGGTGATGTCGCGTCCGTTTCTGGCAGTGGCGCGCACTACGATTGCATCAAGATTCGCCAGTGAATCCAGCGGTAATTCTGATAAATCTTTCCCGTGTGCGTAACGGTGAAACGGGCTGTCTACATAGGTGCCTGTGTTGGCGATCATTTCGATTTTGCCGATTTGAAATTCGGTGCCGGGAGCGTAGCGGGTACGAGATTCTTCACGGCTGAGATAATCGCAAATGATGGGTGCTGGCAGTCCTTTGTAGGTGATCATGCCGTCTTCAACGGTGTGGCTGCAATCAATCAAGAGGGGTTCAGCGCGTTTATGCGGTTCTTCGATGATGGTTTTGTTGGAGATGCGTACATCACCCACCATTA
>CAZBPB010000464.1:0-3074 GCA_964493565.1 uncultured Pleurocapsa sp.
TCACATCATCAGAAGTCGCAAGCCCGCGCGCGTCTATCAGCCGATTAGGCGCAAGGTTTTCCAGTGCATCCCGAATCCCCTCCAATTGCCGTGTTTCACCCGCATAGGCGGCACGGGGCACATCGTATTTTTCGGCTTGCTTAAAAGCGCGCTCAAATTGACCGGCGGGCTGAATGTCTTCCTTGCCCGAAAGTATCACTCCAACGATATTCGCCTGCCGTCCAGCAGCGCTTTTAGCATAACGCACCAGATCTTCAGCGCGTCGCGGCTCTTCGCGGGGAATCGCTAGCAGCCAGGCAATTTCCATCCCCCATGCTGCCTTCACCCGCCGACTGCCATCACTGGCGACTGCAAAAAGTTCATCAAGCGACCCGACGAAACCCTCATACAACATTGGGTTAACCATGATTTCGGCATATCGAACATTCTGCTTCGCCAGCGCCAGCCCAACTTCATAAATCACGCGTTTGAGATCGTCAGGGTGCTTTAACCAGCTGCTTGCAACTTTCGCGATTTCAACGGCACGTTTGGGATCAGGTTGCTTGATCAATGTTTCCCACATCCGGTACTGCTTAGAGCCATCCGCAACATCATTGCGCGCGGCGATGTTCAAGAGCAACGCGGTAGGCATCGCCCCTTCCAGTTGAAGATTGATTTCAACCTTGGGCATTGCCTTGATAAAACTTTCAATACTCATGTTATTCCTTTAACCAGCACTAGAGGCAGTCGGCGCAGTTTCTAACGGTGAATTGTCACTTTCCGGCTTCGCCTGTGCCGCGTGTTTGACCGCATTTTGAATCAGGGAATTGAACAGCGGATGTGGGCGGTTCGGGCGGCTCAAAAATTCAGGGTGAAATTGGCTGCCTACCATAAACGGGTGATCTATAACTTCCGAAATCTCAACCAATTGTCCGTCCGGGCTAACCCCGCTAAAGCGCATACCTTTCGCCTCGAAGCTCCCCCGATATTCGTTATTAAACTCATAGCGATGGCGATGGCGTTCGTCTACACGTGCCATGCCATACGCTTCAGCCGCGCGGCTGTCCGGCTGCAAGGCACATGGGTATACGCCCAATCGCATCGTGCCGCCAAGATCGGTGATGCCGCGCTGTTCAAGCATCATGTCAATTACATAGTTCTCGCTGGTCACTTCAAACTCAGAGCTGTTGGCGTCTTCTAGCCCAAGTACGTTGCGGGCAAATTCAATACACATCGTCTGCATACCAAGACAAAGCCCCAGATACGGCACTTTGTTTTCGCGTGCATATCGTCCGGCCATGATCTTGCCCTCGATGCCGCGATAGCCAAAGCCACCGGGTACTACAATACCCTGCGCCTGCGATAGGGCATCCCAACCCTTGCCTTTTTCAAGGTCTTCAGAGTTGACCCACAAGATTTCAAGATGGCGTCCATTCGCGGCGGCAGCATGCAGAAGCGCCTCTTTCACGCTCATATAGGCATCACGCAGTTCAACATATTTGCCGACCACAGCGATCTTCACGAACTGGTTGTTCTGCTTGCTTTCGCGCATTTTGAAGATCATCCTGCGCCAGTCTTCCAGATCAGGTTTAGTCGTGTCCAGTTTCAATTGACTGACCAGATATTCGCCAAGCCCAGAATCTTCAAGGATCAGCGGCACGTTGTAAATCAGGTCTGTAGTTTCAAGCGGAATCACCGCGCGCGACTCGACATCGCAAAATAATGCAATTTTGTCCACCACGTCGCTGCTTACCGGGTGATCGGTACGTGCAATAATGACCTGCGGCTGAATACCCAGACGTCGCAGTTCCATTACGCTGTGCTGCGTTGGTTTGGTCTTCAATTCGCCAGTCGCGCCGATGTGCGGCAAAAACGTCACGTGTACATAGAGCGCGTCATTTCGACCAACAGTAGTTCGCATCTGACGGATCGCCTCAAAGAAAGGCAGTCCTTCAATATCGCCCACAGTACCACCCACTTCAACTATCACAATATCGGCGCTATTTTCCTTACCAACCAGCGCAACCCGCCGCTTGATCTCGTTCGTAATGTGCGGAATGACCTGTATCGTGCCGCCAAGAAAATCGCCGCGCCGTTCCTTATCAATGATGCTGCTGTATACCTGTCCTGCAGTGATATTGCTGGAGCGGGTCAGATTTTCGTCAATAAAGCGCTCATAATGACCAACATCGAGGTCAGTTTCTGCCCCGTCAGCGGTCACATACACTTCACCATGCTGGTATGGACTCATCGTGCCGGGATCAACATTGAGATACGGGTCTAACTTCTGAATAGCAACTTTATAACCACGTGCTTTCAGAATACGCCCAATAGCCGCAGCCGTGACGCCCTTGCCAACCGAACTTACAACACCGCCGGTGATGAAGATATACTTTTGATTGGACATCACACCTGTCCTTTCTCTGTAAACACAATGCGGCGGAAAGACCGTTCATTTGCCTTCCCGCCGAAACTTGCGAGGAATTTCTTAAACTTTCACACCAACCGTTTCAAATCATCGGCTGTGCGCCGCATATCCAGAAAGATCAGGCCTAGCCGCGCGCCTTCGCGTACAAGCGTCGTAAGAACAGCCTCTTCCCCCACAGACATCAGGATCACGTAACCACCTTGCCCTTTCACGTGAACCTGCTCCAATCCGCCTCGCCCTAACTCTCCAGCAATACGCTCGCCAAGCGAAAGCATTGCCGCAGACATTGCTGATACACGATCTTCTTCTGAACTGGGTGGGAGCGACGATGCGATGGTCAGCCCATCGACGCTTACTACTGCCGAGGCTTCAATTTCGGGTGTCGTAGCCTGCAAATCACGCAGGCGGTCAATCATGAGTTCCGTCCGCGATTTTGCCATGTCAACACTCCTGACAAGCCTTAATAATTATACCTTTCGCGCCTAAATCGGCAAGACAGCGTAGGTAGCTCGCAGATAAACCAGTCTGCACATGCGGGGCAGTTCAGTTATACTTAAGCCATAATCTGTCCACACAGTATTTGATGTAATGACACTATCTCAGGAACAATACCACGTGAATAATGCCCGTCAAAAGCATGTGGAAGTCGTACAGCAGGTTGCCGAGC
>CAZBPB010000465.1:0-2768 GCA_964493565.1 uncultured Pleurocapsa sp.
GGCAGAGATGCCTGCCTCACCTTCAACAACAACGACTGCCTCAAAAACGCAGCGGGATAGCAAATCTAACAACCAGACTCCCACAGACGCGCCTCCGCCAGCTTCAACATCCGCAAAAGCCCCGCGTTCTGCACCCGTCCCAACCGCGCAACCCACGGAAAATAAGAACGTTGCCGGTGAATTACTGCGCCGCCGTAAAGATAAAGATCAGAGCGCCTGATGGCAAAACCGATTATTCCACCTCTCGAAAAAATCAGGGCATTACCGGCACTACTCACCCGCACAATCCCATTAGAATACCGGGACGAAAACGGGCACATGAATATGCGCTACTATTCGGCACTGTTCGACGATGCGGGATACAGGCTGATCGAGATGATCGGTCTATCTCTGGAATATCATCAACGGCATGGCACCGGTGGGTTTGATCTCGAACACCATGTACATTATCTGGCAGAAGTGGCGATAGCTGATCAGATCACGATTTATGTACGGATTGTGAGCCGAAGCGTGAAGCGCATCCACTATCTAATGTTCATGGTTAATGATACGCAGGGAAAGCTGGCGGCAACATTTGAGTGCGTGAACTCATTCGTAGACTTAAAAGTGCGTAAAACCGCGCCTTATCCTGCCGAAATTGCCGCGCAAATTGACGCGATTTTAGCGGTTCATCAGGCTGTGGACTGGCAAGCACCCATTTGTGGGGTTATCAGCGCCTAGAAACTACGATGATTTCTTCCGGGCTTTATGTTGCAAAGATAATTGCACGTAACGAAACCCTGCAATAGAATGCGATATTGCCTACATCAAGCCGCTTTCATTAAATAAATCGAGGATATCAGGTCATGAAGAAACCACTGTTTTTCCTGGCGTCTGTCTCGCTGCTTGCGCTGGCACTGCCGATTTTCGGGCAAGATGCCACACCGGAAGCAACTTCTGAGACGGAATCAGGCACGAATCATGTTACCTTCAACAATTTTGCGTTTAGCTACGATCCGTCTCTGGGTTCGGCAGTCACCATCAATGTCGAGGCCGGCGATGCTCCAGATGTACAGCAGCCCGGCGGCCCGGTTCCACCGAATACGCTTTACGCTATCTATAACGGTGATAATTCCGGCTCGACCACATGGCCCAGCCCGGATTTTGCGCCGAATACCATCCGTGTTTATCGCTCCTCAGGCCTCGCCAGCTATTCCTATCAGGAAGCCCAGTTCAATCAGTTGCAATCACTGATTATGGAACGTCCAGATCTCAGCACTTACACGGTTGTGCCAGACGATGTTTCCCAGCAGTCGCAGTCACTGCCAATGCTGAACAGTGTGCCCGCTTCACAAACTATCCGCGCGCAACCTCAATTTATAGATGCCAGCGGTTTCTGGGGTATTGCTTATATCACCGCGTATCGTCAGGACGTAAGCCCGTTTCTGAGCAACAGCTTTGTTTACACCTATCAGGGCATCACTGAAGATGGCTGGCTGGCAGTTTCGGCGTGGTTTGATGTGACAACCACGCTGTTCCCGGAAAGTACGCCGTCTGACTTCGACTACAACAGCTTTTCTGCAGATTATGCAACCTATCTGCAACAAAGTGTCGAAACCCTGAACAACGCTTCGCCGGATGATTTTAGCCCTTCGCTAACTACGCTGGATGCGTTGATCCAGTCCATTAGCTATCTGGGCAGTGGCTAATCAGCTCACTTATTTCTGGATAATGAACAGGGCGACTGCTTGATGAGTCGCCCTGCTTTGTCTTGCGCGGCTGGTTTACAGCATCAAATAATTGCTGCTGTCCACAAAGGCGATAGCAACTGTCGTTCCTACGGAAGGTAGTACTCCGTTCCGCAAATCGCGACGCGTGCGTTTTTGCTCTCCAGTGTACTTACGTCCATCTGACCCGATAAATTCATAATTCACGCGAACGGTGTACCGTCGGTTTTTACGAGTGCCAGTGGTATACCCATGAGCATCTTGAACCACCCCGTAGATAAGCGTGCCTTTTCGCAGCATCCGTCGCACTCGTAGAAGATCAAGCAGCGGGCCTAGCGCCGGCACGCCCAGAAACACGGCAATCAGTAGAAAAGGCGCAGCGCTCAATAGTCGCTGCGGACGCAGCCCGGACGCGCCAATGTGAGAAATCTGCGGGTCATGCACCGCATAAGTTACCTGCATACGTGGCTCTAAGCCTGTCTGGTAATACAAGCTGCTGTCCAACTGCTCTTCGGCAAAATATGGTCTACCCGTAACTTCATACCGGTAGCGCACATGAAAACAGGTTGATGAGCCATTCTTACCGCAGCGTGTCGTCCACCGGTCAATAATATCAGCCACGCCCGTTCCGGTAGGCACCAGAGCAAGTTGAACCTCTTCAATGCCGGCAAGGAACCAGCGGCTGCCAACACCAAAAAAGATGATGAAGGCAACCAGCGTGATAGCAATTTGCATCCCGGCGTCACGCAGCATGGACATGCTCCAATGTCCTGTAACGCGACGGTTATGAACCCGGTTAAGAACAAACGCGTTCTCGCGAACCATCGGTGGCGAAGCCAGTATATCGGTAACGCCAAGCATCATTGAACTCTATAGCTACCCCGGTGAAGATAGCTTATTTCTACCATACTATGACCGCTTTTGAAAAACGCCCTGTGCATCTTTACTCCATCCAGATCACGAAATTTTCACAGGGGATACCGCGTCAGTACATAAATACATGAAACAGATGTATAAAACACATGATAGATGTCAACTTGATCAATCCATTTTACAGAACTA
>CAZBPB010000465.1:2778-3072 GCA_964493565.1 uncultured Pleurocapsa sp.
TCGTAGCATGATTCAATCTTCGACTGTATCCCCGACAATAACTGAAGCGCGTGACCGTTTTGGACGCGTCATCAGCTACTTGCGAATATCGCTAACCGATAAGTGCAACCTGCGCTGCGTATACTGCATGCCTGAAGACATGGTCTTTCAGCCAACACAAAAACTTATGCAGGATGACGAATTGTTTACGCTGGTGCGTGTTTTTGCCTCGCTCGGTTTCTGGAAATTTCGACTTACTGGCGGCGAACCAACGATTCGCCAGAACATTGTCGAAATTGTGCGTGGCATTGCTGA
>CAZBPB010000466.1:0-235 GCA_964493565.1 uncultured Pleurocapsa sp.
ACCGAGGACAGCAGTTACAAGGATCGAGCCAACATCCGATGGGTTATCTGCAAATGCGCGGCTTAAACTGGCGAGGTTGGAAACAACGGCAACTGTGAATGCCACGGCGAGTATCGAGATCGAAAGGGCTGAGTTGTGCTGGCGCATGTAGGCTGCAACGAAGATGGCAAGCTCGACGGCTGCAAACGATGCCAGCGCAACCACACTGCGAATCCAGTCGGCAATCAGGTTGGAT
>CAZBPB010000466.1:263-3062 GCA_964493565.1 uncultured Pleurocapsa sp.
CAGTATGAACTCCCGAAAGCAGTGCGGCGCAAACGAACATTGTCCCCACTGCAAAGCGCAGGTGTGGTGAATATTCCCGACGCTGATGCTTTGGCTTCACCGGCACACTGGCAGGGTGCTGTTTTTCGTACTGTGTGCGAAACATCTCATAGTCCATGCTTTTCCTCCTAAAAGCGCAGATATGTGGGTTAGGCCATCTCGACTTCAGCGAGTAGATCGAATAAGGTGCGGCGATTCGACTCATCCTCCGCCATACGCAAATATTTTTGTCCAGCGCGCCAGTAAGACGGCTTCAGTTCGATGCCAATGAATTTGCGCCGCATCTTCAGCGCCTGAAAGCCTTCGCTGCCGATGCCCGCAAACGGAGAAAACACCACGTCGCCGGGGTTTGTCCACAGGTCTATCGCCCGCGAAATCACGTCCAGTTGTAAAGGGCAAATATGTTTCTCATCCTTTGGGTCTTTGACTTGCTCGTAGTTGAGGACGTTGGTTTGCTGAATATCAAACCAGACCGGCGAGGCATACCGCTGCCAGACAGCGATGCTGTAGTTCGTTTGTTCTGAGCGCCGTCCCGGTCGCATCTCCCATGCTTCAGGCGGTTTCGTGCCGATGTAGTCGCCAACCTCGCGATGCTGTTTAACGGGTTTACCAGCCTCGTCAATGTCGTCCGACCATTTACGGAAGACCATCAGGTAATCAGCCATGCCCTGACGACATACTTCAGCGCGGTCAACAAAATTGCGATGTAGAAGCCCGTGATTGTTTGTGCGCTCCATTTCAATCACCGGGTCTTTCCAGATGGTCACACGAGAATGAAAGACCCACCCAGCAGCTTCAAAGTGTGCGCGAATATCGCCGGGAAAGTCGTACAATCCCATCGCGCCGTCGCGGTTTTTGAACAATGGCAGGTCTTTGCAGTGCACCGCGCACAACCGTCCCGGCGTGGTAATCCGATATAGTTCCTTGATCAAGTAGTCATAGTGGGCAAAGAATTCGGTATTATTGGCGCTGTTACCCATATCCGCCTCGCTGTCACTGTAGATGTACAGGTTGGCGAACGGCGGCGAGTGGATGCAGAAATCAACGCTGTTATCCGGGAGGGACTGGGAGACCGGTACACAGTCGCCCAGATACATTGTCCAGTTATCCGACTGTGCAACTGCAGACTCTGGCGCCGTCAGTTCGCGTGCCCCTTCTTCGCGGAATAATCCATGCTCGTGCATCGCTGCATTCATCTCCTGCTGCATCTCTGCGAAGGCGCGCTGTTTCTGTTTAAGGATGGTGAGGACATTGCCTTCGCTCTCGGAATAAATGAGGTGGGCATTGACCGGTTTGGTCTGCCCGAAACGATAGGAGCGCCGCAGCGCCTGATAGGTTTTCTCGAATGAGAACGACACACCGACAAAGATGTGATCCGCGCAGTGCTGCCAGTTCAAGCCGAAGCCTGCGATGTCCGGCTTGGTGATGATCACCTGCTCGCGGCCTTCGCTGAAGGCGTTGAGCAGTTCCTCTTTGCGCTCCGGGGTATCACTGCCGCGTACTTCAATCGCTTCAGGAATGGCTTTTCTAAGTGCGTCAGCTTCATAGTTGGTGTCACACCAGATCACGACCGGCGCGCCGGTGGGCAAGGCTTCAAACAGTTCACGTGCTTTGTTTACACGGTCTTTCAGGCTTTCGCGCTTGACCTTATGCAGCGTGGTTGAATTCGGGGTATCATCGACCAGCAGCTTGCCTTCGGCTCGTGTTCGTTCCATCGTCGATGCACTGGCTGGCAGGCGATGCTCCAGCAGGTTCAACGGCGGTAATTGATAGCCGTCCATCGCATACTGATCGCCTAGATCCGCCGGCGTCGATAGACAAACCGACCATGAAGTAACCCATTTCCACCAATCAGAACCCGCATGTTTCTTCAAGACGGCTGACCGGGCAAGTTTGGAATCACCGGTGAACCAGCGCGCCAGTACCTCTTTGAAGTGCATGATGCCGAGGAATGTGCTGTGGTTGCTGAATTCAGGGAATTCGTTCGGCGCAGGTGTGGCCGTGCAGCACAGCTTGAACGGCGTGTTCTCAAACGTACGTACAAGCTGCCAGAAGGTTTTACCACCGAGGTTCTTGAGGATGCTGGATTCATCCAACACGACGCCGGCGAAGGCTTCTGCGTCGAACAGATGCAGGCGCTCATAGTTGGTGACGACAATTGAGGCATCACCGATATCGGATTGCTGACGTGCCGGTTGCACCTCGATGCCGAACTTCTCACCCTCTCGGATAGTCTGCTGGCTCACGGCGAGCGGGGCAAGAATGAGCACCTTGCTGCCAGTGTGTTGGGTGACGTGTTTCGCCCACTCAAGCTGCTGTGCGGTCTTGCCTAAACCGCATTCTTGAAACAGTGCCGCACGTCCAAGTCGAAGCGCCCAGCGTACAACGTCGCGCTGGAATGGGAATAGCTGTGGGTTGATAGCGGTTGGTTCAATCTCGAAGCCCTGTGGACGCACATCAACCCGTTTGCTTTGTAGGAATTCCTGGTAATCGCTCATTGCGCCTTCTCCGATGCCCGCTGGGCTTCCTGAAGTTCTTCAATGCTGACGACCTTCGCGGTGATAGCAGGACGCTGCACGCGGCTCATATCAAGGAACATGAAGCGCGGCCCGTGATTGAGCATCTTGGTTTTTCCAAGCGCGCCAAATCGCGCCTTGTTCAACATCACATCGGTTTCGGGACTGTACTGACCCACTTTCGTCCGCAGCAAAACAACATCAGTGTTTACGATGCTGGTCTTGCCGTTCTTTTCGAGGGTAA
>CAZBPB010000467.1:0-3057 GCA_964493565.1 uncultured Pleurocapsa sp.
TCGGCGTACGTGTCCATCTCGTTGCCCTCCCAGGGCTGGCTCGAACGTCCGTGTCCGCGTCGGTCGTGCGCGATGCAGCGATAGCCGTGCGACGCCAGAAACATCATCTGGTCTTCCCAGGCGTCAGCGGTCAGCGGCCAGCCGTGACTGAAGACGACGGGTTGCCCGCTGCCCCAGTCCTTGAAATAAAGGTTGATGTCGCCGGAATTGTCTTTCCCTACGCTGATATATGACATTTGAGATTCCCCTTTCTGTTGTCAGTTATTTTCTATGCGCTGCGTCCACGCCACGAGATTTTGTAGCAACTGGCGAATGAGCTCTTTCGTCTTTTCATCTGTCAGATTTCCTTCCTGATCGAAGCGCGCGGCGGCGTTGCCGATCATCACTTCAGGCTGATTGATGAGAAACATGTTGAGAAAAACGCAGATTTGGCGGAGATGATATTGCGCCCGCACCGTACCAAGCGCCCCAATGGATGCGCCCATAATCGCCGCTGGTTTTCCATTCCACGCGCTGTCGCCATAAGGCCTCGACGCCCAGTCAATGGCGTTCTTCAATACACCAGGCACTGAGTAATTGTATTCCGGCGTCACAAACAGAATGGCGTCCGCTTCGCGTATCCGCTGCTTCAGTTCTGTAACGATGGCGGGTGGATGCTGGTCTTCGTCCTGATTAAAGATTGGGATGTCGTTCAGCTCAAAGGTTTCAAGAATCGCGCCTTCGGGTACGAGTGCGGTGGCAGCAAGCAGCGCGGCGCGGTTATACGATTCGCGGCGCAGGCTGCCCGCGATACCAAGAATGCGAATGGGATGGTTCATTTTGTATTCTCCTGAGAGGATGAATCAGGCCGCAAAGCCGCCATCGATTTTCAGGCTCGCGCCTGTGATGAACCCGGCTTCGGCACTGGCGAGATAAGACACCATGCCAGCAATCTCGTCACTGTGGCCGTAACGTTGAATAGCCAGGGTCTTTCTCAGGCTTTCAGCAAAGGGGCCACTCGCCGGATTCATTTCGGTATCCACCGGGCCAGGCTGGATGTTGTTGACAGTAATACCTCGTGGGCCAAGATCACGAGCGAGACCGCGCGTAAAACTGGCGACAGCACCTTTGGTCAACGCGTAGATGGAACCACCAACGAAAGGCACGAGATCGCTGTTGACGCTGCCGATCATGATGATTCGTCCGCCTTCACCCATGTGACGCGCAGCTTCCTGTGAGGCGACAAAGACGCTCTTGATGTTTACCGCGACAAGCCGATCAAAGTCTTCCATCGAAAACTCCTCTATCGAAGCCAGAACGGCAATCCCCGCGTTGTTCACCAGAATATCAAGATGACCAAACGTTTTTACGGTTTCCGCGACAGCAGCTTTTACGGCAGAGGCGTCAACCGCGTCAGCACGAATTGCCAGCGCTTGTCCGTCTACCGCCTGAATGGCACGCACGACTTCATCCGCTTTGTCGGGTGAGCTGCTGTAGGTCAGCGCGACTGCCGCACCATCGTTGGCAAGCCGCTTGGCGATGGCCGCGCCGATGCTGCGCGAGCCACCGGTAACGAGAGCAACTTTGCCGCTCAGTTTTTTGGCATTGGTGGACATATCCTTCCTTTCGGGTTCTGTGTTGCTATCAAGATTCGATAATCTGCCAAGGACGTCCGACCGCAAACGCACTTGGCACCATCAACACTTTCTGCATTGTGATGGAGTAAGGATACAGAAGTGGAATCTTCACCACATCCCTAAACACGGGAGCAACGGCATAACCATTTAGGGGTAGATGTGCCTACTCACTACGAAGAACACAAAGAGCACAAAGGGAAAGAGCAAAAAGCGAAAGAGGGACGAAGAGTTATCCCTTTGCTCTATCTTTCTATCGCTGCCTCTCTCTTCGTGTCCTTCGTGTTTCGTGGTGAAAATCAGGTTTGCAGTTAGGATTTTAGGAGGCTGGAAGGCGCGGCACGACGAGCTTGACGGTCAAGGTTTGCACCACTTCTCCACGCTGATTGCGTGTCTCGCTGCGCACGGTGATCATTCCACGGTCCGGGCGGGAACGTGAAGGCGTGACCTCTAACACTTCGCTCTCTACCTGCAAAATGTCACCTGGCCGTGTCGGTCGTGGCCAGGCGATTTCTCCTCCTGCGCCAATAATGCCACCGGAAATCGGCAAGCCGGATTCGACCTGCAACCGCATGGTGATGGCTGCCGTATGCCAGCCACTGGCGGCCAGGCTACCAAACAGAGAGCCTTTCGCCGCTTCGTCATCCAGATGAAAGGGCTGCGGGTCGAATTGATGGGCAAAGGCTTTGATTTGTGCTTCGTCCAATGTGTGTGTTCCGCTGGTAAAGCGCTGACCGGGGTGAATATCTTCCAGATAAAGATGCCTTTCAGTATTCTGGTTTTCATTGGTCATCTAGGGGACTTCCTCTCTATCGCTCAAGGTTTGGGAGATCGCTTTGACAGTCGTGCGGCAATGATCGGTGGAATATAACGCTGCCCGCAATGAACAGTTCTGATGGCGGGCAGCAATTCTTTGCGCAGCATATCTTTGAGTAAGAAGCCCTCGACACCCGCATCGGCGGCGGCAAACAAAACTTCATCATCATCGAACGTTGTGACCACAATAATTCGGGCATTTGCCTGCATCACGCGAATTTTGCAGATCGCTTCAAGGCCGGAAAGAATCGGCAGGCAAACATCCATCAGTGTGATATCTGGCAGATGCTGGCAGTAGCGTTCAATCGCTTCCTGTCCATCACTAGCTGTTGCGATCACCATCATATCAGTCTGACAGGCAATCATCGCCGACAGCCCTTCTCGCATGGTCGCGTGGTCATCTACGATGAGGACTTTAATGGGCGACCGCGAGGTTGTTGAGGGATTGCCTGTGTTCACAGGTAGAGAATAGGGGTATTTACTTCATGTTAAATCCCTATTCGCAGCTACTCGCAGCTACTACTTTCGGGTTAGTAATCAAGATGAATGATTCCGCGTTGCAGTGCGATAGTAACAGCCTGGGTGCGATCATTGACGTTGAGCTTATCGAAAATATTTTTGATATGCA
>CAZBPB010000468.1:0-3052 GCA_964493565.1 uncultured Pleurocapsa sp.
AAGCCCCCCGGAAGCAGGACGAGTGGCTCCCCGCTACCGCTCACCTCACGCTGCATCAAGGGAACTTCACTTTTACTGCTCATAGCTAAGCCCTCGCAAACTATGGCTGACGTTATGTTTTGAGTACAGCTTTTTTGAGCTTGATAGTAGCCGATGTCGATTGCGGCAAAACGCATTATGTATCAGGTTTCTGGCGTTTTTCGGCTAGTAAGCTGCAGAAATATTCGGTACGGGCTTTTTGTTCGGGGTATACACGACTTCAATATGCAATCCTTCCGGAACTATGTCCGTTGCCCTAAGTTTACTATAATTCAACTCTGTAACGACAGGTTTTATAGATTTAAGAACGAAAGGCCAACCTCATGCGTAGTATTCGCTTGCACGGCGCGCGCGACTTGCGATTTGATGAACTAGATGGGCCAATGCCGCCCGGCCCCGGCGAAGTGCTGCTTCAGGTGGGCGCAGTCGGCATTTGCGGCTCAGACCTGCACATGATTGCCGATGGGCGTATTGGCGATACCATCTTTTCTGCACCACTGGTGCTGGGACATGAATTTATGGGCGTGGTAGCGGCTGTGGGCGCGAACGCCAACGATGGCGAAAATCATCCGCTTACAGCAGGGCAGCGGGTGGCGGTAGATCCGGCAGTCCCCTGCTGGCACTGTGAGATGTGCGAACAGGGCAACCCCAACCTGTGTCTCGATCATTATTTTATCGGCGTATACCCGGCAGACGGCGCGCTGCGCGAGTGCATGGTGGTTCCAGCGCGCAACTGCTTCCCGCTGCCTGATTCGATCAGCGAAGGCGGCGGCGCGCTGCTAGAGACGCTGGGCGTGGCAATTCATGCGGTTGATCTGGGGCACGTGCGCTTGGGCGAAACGGCGGCGGTGATCGGCTGTGGGCCGGTTGGCCTGCTGATTAGCAAGGTACTCAAGCTGTCTGGCCTTGAAGTGACGGCTTTTGACCCGCTGGACTGGCGCTCCGAAAAAGCCCGCGAATGGGGCGTGGATCATGTGTACGCAGGCGGCGAAAGCGCGGTTGAACAGTTGATGGCGCAAACGGACGGGCGCGGCGTGGACGTAGTGTTTGAGGCGGCGTGGGCAGATGCTACCGTGCAGCAATCGCTGGATATGGCGCGTTACGGCGGGCGGGTGGTGCTGGTGGGCATTCCCGGCGATGACCGCTGCGAGATGAAGCATTCGACTGCGCGGCGCAAGGGGTTAACCGTCGCCTTCTCACGGCGGATGAAACACACCTATCCGCGCGCGATCAAGCTGGCAGCCAGCAAGCAGATTGATTTAGATGATCTGGTATCAGCCTATTACCCGCTGAGCAAGGCGCTGGACGCCTTTGAAGCCAACATGCGCTATGACGCGGGTGTGCATAAGCTGGTGATTTCGGTTGAGGGATAAGCTGGCATTTCAAGGGAAGTCGGCGCGATACTTGAAGCAAACCTATTTGAAGCAGAGTAACAAGTAAAAACAATATGACTGACTGGAAAACCTTTACGCAGCAAGCGCCTGAACTGGCCGCGTTTGGCAAAGCCCGTTTCAGCAGCGGCGTGGCTTATCTGGCAACAGTGAGGGCAGATGGCAGCCCGCGCGTGCATCCGGTGACGCCGATCATTGGCGAGCAGTTGTTCCTGTTCATGGAGCCGACCTCGCCCAAAGGCGATGACCTGCGGCGGGATGATCGTTACGCCCTGCATTGTGCGGTTGAAGATTCAGGCGGCGGTGGCGGATGATCCTGCAATCCGCGAACAGGCCATACAGGCATCTTCTTATGTGCCGAAAGAGAGCTACATCCTGTTCGTTTTGAGCGTCGAGTTTGCCTTCATGAACGTGTACGGCGAAGGCAAAAACGATACCCGGAAATGGCAATCCGCATAATACACCTCGCAATAATGATCGGCTCCGGTATTACTCTTGCGTCTTGTTGGGTTGGTCGGTTTCGTCGGCATGGGCAGAATGGGTTTTTTCTTTATGACCGCCACCGTGTTTACCGATCTTCACCGACCAGGCGCGCAATCCGACAAACAGCCCTAAGGCCGCAATTGGCAGCGCAATCGCTGTACCATATTCGAGGAGGCTGCGGGTTTCGCCTGAAAATGCGGCGCCCATAAAATTCACCGCTAAAACCACTACTGTCACGCCGATCAGATTGGTTTCCAATTCTTCGGTATTCTCAATCTTCAACCAGCCGTGAAATTCAACTTCTTTAATGAAGAGTTGGAACAACCCGACTGCCGTCAGATAAAGCACTGTGCCTACTAAGAAGGTATGCACGTACTCGACAACGTGAATAATGATCTCATCGTGGCTTAGATGCGCTTCGGATGCAGGCTCCAAAATCGTGCGTGCATACTCAGCCAATAAAGTGATCAGGCCAAGCCCCCCGAAGACGAAAAAGAATGCAGCGGCAACCGCAAGACCAAGAATAGGGATCAAGATCAGATAACGGGTTCCAAGCAAGAAACGCGTCATATTGTGTTCTCCAGCCAGAATACCGGGTATTCAACAGCGTTCCGTTCAGAATCAAGTGTTGTATTTCATGATCAACGCCCGTCCGCCTTCGGTGAGCGCGGCGGCGATGAAGGCTTTGACCAGATCGGGAATTAGAAACGGTAACGCGCCTGCGCTAATGGCTGCTTCCAGCGGCAGACCGCGCGAAATTGCCAGCCAGGGGACGCCAAAGACGTAGATGACGGCAATACCCGCCACGCCCGCCAGCCAGCGCTGCCAGGTGCGGTTCGCGCCACGTTCCACCAGCCAACCAGACACGAAAGCAGCGGCGATGAAACCGATCAAGTAGCCACCTGTTGGCCCGAACAGCGCCGCCTGACCACGCATATTGGCATCCAGCGGCAGGCCGATGGCGATCAGCCCGACGTAAATCAGTTGAGATAACGCCCCATCGCGCGCGCCAAGGATCATGCCTGCCAGCAGCGCGGCCATCGGCTGAAAAGTGAACGGCACTGGATCCATCGGGATGCTGATACGCGCCGCCACCACGGTAAGCAGCGTGAATAGGCCGATGCTTGCTAAGCGAACGG
>CAZBPB010000469.1:0-3035 GCA_964493565.1 uncultured Pleurocapsa sp.
AAATAGCAGCCGTTCCCCCGCAAACACCGGCGTAACCATCGTAATATCCGGCAGATGTGTGCCGCCTGCATACGGATCGTTCAAGATCACAATATCGCCCGGATACAGCCGCTCAAATGCCGAAACCGCCGCCTCCACCGAAGCCGGCATACTGCCCAGATGCACCGGGATATGCGCTGCCTGCGCGATCATCCGCGCATGGCTGTCAAACACCGCGCAGCTAAAATCCAGCCGTTCGCGAATGTTCGGGCTGAAAGCCGCGCGCTGCAAAGCGGTGCCCATTTCTTCCGCAATAGACTCATACATGCTGCGAAACACTGCCAGCTTAATCGGGTCAACCTGCATCATGCGTTTTCCTCAATATCAGGTTGCCATAGTCGTCCACCAGTCCGCGCCACGACGGTGGCACAAGTGTCGTGCTGTCGTCCTGCAAAATCAGGGCAGGGTAGGGGATCAACCCGCCCGGCGCCAGCTTTTCCCTAAATATCAGGTGTCCGGTAGTCGCTCCGTTTTCAAAACGTAAGTCCAGCGGGTCTGCAGCTTTCTGGCTTCCCTGCTGCCCCACAAATTTCCGGTTCAGTAAATCGTGGTTTGCGGTCTTCGCCATGCCCTCAACCCTGATCGCCACCACCTCAATCGCGCGGGTTGCAAACTCATGCCCAAAATTCCGCTGATGCGCTTCATGAAATCGCGACGCTATCGTTTCGGCGTCATCCCCCGCCAGCAGCGGAATGTTGATTTCATGGGCTTGCCCCACATAACGCGCATCCGCGCTGGCGCTAATCTTAATCTCCCCTTGTCCTTCATACTGGCGTTCAATCTGCCCGATCACCCCCGCCGACATTGTTTCAATTGCCCCGTTCAGCATCTCTGGCAACTGCGAATCCAGCACGCGCAGGACAGTTTTAGTCGCCTCAAGTCGTATATCCGCCAGCAGCAGCCCCAGCGCGCACATCACCCCCGGAAAACGCGGGATCAGCACCGTTTCCATGCTCAGCCGCTCGGCGATCTCGCAGGCATGCAGCGGCCCCATCCCGCCAAAAGCCACCAGCGTAAACTCACGGGGATCATGTCCGCGCGCAATCGAAATCTTGCGTATTGCCCGCTCAATATTGCTGTTTGCCAGCGCAATCACCCCCAGCGCCGCCTGCTCCACAGACAGCGATAGCTGCTCTGCCAGTCTGCCCATCGCTTCATGCCCTGCTTCAAGATGCAGTCGCATCTTTCCGCCCAGAAAGTAATCTGGATGCAGTCGTCCTAGCACGGCTTGTGCGTCGCTCACCGTCACCGCGCTTCCACCCAGTCCATACACAGCCGGGCCAGGGTTCGCCCCCGCGCTCTCCGGGCCAACATGCAGCGCCCCGCCGCTGTCCACATACGCAGTCGAGCCGCCGCCAGCCCCCACTGTTTCAATGTCCAACGTGCGAAGACGGCATGGCATTTCATCGAGCGTCATTTCCGCCCGTAGGGTAGGGCTTCCCGCGCACAAAGCTACATCCGTAGACGTGCCGCCAATATCCAGCGTGATGATGTTCGCGAATCCTGCCTGCTGTGCTATCTGGAATGCTCCGATCACCCCCGCCGCCGGCCCGCTCAACGCCATATTTATGGCTTGCCGCCGCATCACTTCCGTCGCCGCTGCTCCGCCATCCGAACGCATGATGAAAAGCTGCGCTTGTTCTGGCAGCCGTGACTCAAGCTGATCCAGATACGCATTCACCCGCGGCCTCGCGTAGGCTTCCAGCGCGGTCGTCGAAGCCCGCTCGTACTCCCGAAACTCCGGCAGCACTTCACATGACAGCGCCACCTGATCCGCTCCCATCACTCCGCTGGCGGCGATCATCTCGCGTATCAAATATTCATGTTCGGGATTGATATAGCTGTAAAGAAGGCAAACTGCCACTGCTTCTAGTTGCGCTCTCGCAATCTGCTCAATAACTTGCCGGAACAACGTTCTGTCAAAAGGGATCAGGAGTTCCCCGTTGTGGTCAAGCCGCTCCACAGCTTCATAGCAGTGCTGCCTGTGGATGATTGGTTCCGGAATTTGTGGGTGAAGCGCATATAACACGGGTCGGTTTTGCCGTCCGATGTACAATAGATCGCGAAAGCCAGCAGTAGTGATCAGTCCGCAGCGCGCGCCCTTGCGCTCCAGTATCGCGTTGGTGACAACCGTCGAACCGTGAATGATCCGGCGTAGCGTGGCAGGCTCAACGTCAGCGTTGCGCATCAGCCCGTTAAGCATACTTTCGGCGGGGTTGTGTGGCGTGCTAAGCCGCTTAAAGATGCGCAGCCCGCCTTCGCCCGTAAGTACAAAATCTGTGAACGTACCGCCAATATCAACGCCTACTTCCATATCGCGTACATCCCCGGATCTATCTGGCGGCGGCAGGGCGTTGGCCAATATCCCATGATTCCTTCAATTGAGGGAAGATTATATGAAATATGATGCCATTTGTGCAATGAAATTGGAATGATTTCCGGCGCTCAGACTCAGCAGTTGCGCCGCAGTTGCAGCACCCGCTGAATCTAGAAGGCTAGCCTTAGCTCTCCCGACCACAGGACGAAAGAGGCGCTCATTTCCATTGGATTCTGAGCGCCTCTTTTTCGTCCTCAAGCGGTGCTGCCCATGCGCTTTTCCGCGAATTTCTACTAGAAATTTCGCCGCGAAGAACGCCGGTAGGGGGTTATCTCTGCATATTTCTGGTCGTCTTGCTGAAATCTAGCCAAATCGCTACGAGAATGAAACCGTAGCCATTATATGATGCCTAACGTTTTGCTGTTTCCCCTTTCACCGGTCAATTCTGACCGGTGAAAGAGCTGAACTACTTAAAGCTGATTAGCAGGCTTCTGCCAGTGGCATACGTTCCCGAAGCTGGCGAAGTCCCAAGCTTTTCTCTTTACGAACAAGGTCTTCGCGAATGTTCAGCATCTTGGCGATCTCGCCGGTGCTGTAGCCATGTTCGTACATGTTCACAATATTCGCTCTGCGCGATGGCAGTTCGCTCATTGCGCTGCGAAGGCTTTCATACTCTTTC
>CAZBPB010000470.1:0-3032 GCA_964493565.1 uncultured Pleurocapsa sp.
AGGTTGAGTGCTGGAAGTTCCAACATTGTAATCGGCATCGAAACGGATGACGGATCTACGGTCTTTAACAATCCTAATAAGGGAAGATTTGTGCTAGAAATTGAACTTGGAAGTAAATCCTCAGAACCATGGTCAGTGAACTTCACGCCGCTCAAATAACAGTAGTAATCAACATAACTTTGTGTCATTCAGATAGATGGTCAAGTTATTGTCTGTCCTATCCCAACGTTTGTTTCTCTCACCATATTCAGTGCAACTTTGAAAGACGCATGACTTCTTCGCACCAAGCGCTGAGTCAATATTCCGGTAATTCTTAATTGGGGCGATATGCTCCTACGTCCACACTTCCATTGAGACGATGTTGTTGCTGTGACCGGTCGTAGTGTAGTAGACGATATAGCGCGCACCCTCTTCAAATTTGTCGTATACGTCTAACCCGACACGAAAATCTACGCCGTTGATCACCACCATATAGTATTTGTTAGTCCCTTTGGAATAACCCATATTGAGTTCGGCGGTGCCGTCTATCGTCAAAACCTGATAGGTGGATTTGGGCGTAGGCATCAGGGTGATGATCAGGAATGGGACGGTGAGAAAAAGACCGGTGATGCCTATCCCGCCGACGCACTCCCCCGCTTCGCCTTTAATCAGGAAGAAGCCGACTACCAAAAGCACAATGGAAATACCAACAGCCCCTAGCAAGCGCACTAAACAGCCACGAGAGTCTGTATTCATCGCCTGACGCTGGCGGGGAGAAAGCTCACCACGCCGGTTGTAGGGAATATCCCCGGATTCAAATCGAAGCAGTTCTTCAAAATCAGATGTTGATGTCATGTCTTTAGTTCACCGGTTGCTGTGAAGGCGCACGAATCACAGATAATATCGCGGCGGCACGCGCCGACCACGTGTAATGTTCAAATACCAACTGCCGCGCATTTTGAGCCAGACTCGCTCGCAGTGATGGATCAGCTTTTAGGCGATTCAGGGCATCTGATAACGCATTTATATCGGACGGCGGGGCTAGAAGGCCGTTTTCGCCATTGGCAATCACTTCGCGGATTGAGGGCAAATCGCTGGCGACGACCACACAGCCAGACGCCATGTATTCAAACAGCTTGATAGGCGATGCGTAATAGGCGAAATGTTCGGTGAAGGGCAGCGGCAGCGTGCCTACATCAAAGGCGCGAAGATAAACCGGCACGCGATCTGCTTTGACCTGCCCTGAATAAAGGAAGTGACTTTCTGGTAGGCCAAGTTCAAGCCATTGGCGGTGATACGCTTGAGCGATATCGTCTGGCCCACCGACTAGCGCGAGATAGGCATCGGGAATTTGCGCCAATGCTTCAATAGCCGTACCCACACCTTTGTCCATTGCCAGCGTTTGCAGCCGCCCGACATAGCCAACAATGAAGGCGTTTTCAGGCCAACCGATTTCGCGGCGGGCTACATCCTGCGTCGGCAGGTTTTGAAAACGGGCGGCGCGAATGCCGTCATGGGCAACGTGGGTTCGGGCTGGATTTGCACCAAGCGCGATGAGTTCGTCAGCTAGTTTGCGGGTAGTAGCAAAGGTGAATACCCTCTTTACTACCTGTTTCTGCGTCCAACGCCCGAAACGTCCGTTTGCCAGTGTGTGGGATTCATAGCCGATTACAGCACTCTTCAGGCGAATTAGCGGCAGTAGAATCAATAAGACAAGCGCATCACGACTGTAGACAATGCTGGCGCGGTGAAAGAGCAGGGCAATGAAAGCGGAAAAGATGAAGGTGATGGTTTGCACGGCAAAGAATAGCCGTGCGAGAATGCCCGTTTGTCCGGGAACAATAGCTACCAGATCGAGCGTGGGCAGCCGCCGCAACTGGAATGAGCGATTTACACCGTAATGTTCGAAGGCATCAACGCCCCGCAGTTCAGGCGTATTCACCCGCCGCGCCGCCCACAGCGCCACCTGCGCGTCACTTTCAGCGAAGGCTTCGCAGTTCTGCATGATCTGCAAGCCGTGTGCTTTTTCAGTCGGCAGACGCACATTAGCGATATACAGAAAACGAGGCTGGTTCGTGATCATCCCTACCCCTCAATTCCCCTCAGCCGCTGGCAGTTCGCCGGTGTTGATCACGCTGACAAGGCGTGGAATCAGCACATGCAGGCTGAAATGATTGATAACGGCCTGCCGCTGTAGCAAACCGATGCGCTCACGTTCTTCAACTGGCAATGTGAGGATACCGCGCAGTTTTTCAGCCAGCAGATGCGGATCGGTTTCGGTGTCCATGAGCAGCCGACCTGTTTCGCCTACAAGTACCTGTTCAAAACCGGGGTTGGTGACGATCGTTGGCACGCCGCAGGACATCGCCTCCAGAGCGGTTTTATCGAACAGGCCGCGTGGGCTGAGATTGACGGAAACAGCGGCTTTTGAATAAGCGGCGCGCACGCCTTCCGGTGTTTGCCCACCAGCAAATTCAACCCGATCCGCGAGACCAAGCTCAACAGCTAAATTACGGACATGTGCCTCATAAGTTCCGTCCTGTCCCGGCGGCGTTCCCCCCACCAGAATTGCGCGGGTATCTGGCAGTTCCGTCAGAGCGCGCAGCAGCGTTTCGTGATACTTGACCGGGCTAAGCCGGGCTACATATGTGACGGTACTGCCAGCACGCGAGCCGGAGGGTGTGTAGAAATCAGTATCGGCGGCCTGCCCTACCACGCGCAATTTATGCGTTGGAAACGGGAAGCTGTCGGGCGCGCTGGAAACGATGCGGCGGGCGATATTGCGACCATAACGCGCCGTCCAATGACGGCTTTTGTGGTTGTACCAGATGGTGATCGGCACATGATGCGCGGCTAGTAAAGGCGCTCCCATGATCGCAAACAGCGGCATCATATGGGCAAAACAGGCATCGTAATGACGTTCGCGCAGCAGGCGATTTAAGATGTTGTAGAAATTAGCGGCGCGTTTCGGCTCGCTGAATCCCTTCTCTTTGCCGACAGAAAACACGCGCACGTTGGGCGCAGTTTCAAGCCGCCCCGCGCGCATGGTGATC
>CAZBPB010000471.1:0-3030 GCA_964493565.1 uncultured Pleurocapsa sp.
TAGGTATCGGGTTGTTGACAGCGTGGAGCGCGGCGCGCGCAGTGCCAGTAGATTTCTGGTCGCTCGGTATTGCTAACCCCGGTCAGCTACGGCTGATCCGCAGCGACGAGGTATTGCCGCGCTTACTAACATGGCTTGACCTGCTCGGTAAATCCGTTGGCTTTATGCCACTGCTGTTGATCGCACTTGTACCAGTATTCAGCCACAAAAACCGCCTTGCTGCGGCGATTGATTATGCGATTGCCAGCACCGTATCAGCGTCATTGCTGCTGTACTGGTTGCTGGCATACAACACCTATGATCGCTACCTACTCCCGTTGATTCCCCTGCTGCTGTGCTTGCTGGCACGGGGGTTGCTGCAGTTGCCCAAGCTACTCACCGTGATCGTGGCGCTAGTGATGCTGCTGACATTGGGGGCGAATATGCAGGGAACATTCGGTGTGGCGAATGATGACGACTCGACACGCGGGATTGATCGGTTCGCGGGGCTGGTGCGAAATTTATCTGCTGATGCAGTTGTTCATCAATTCTGGCTAGATTGGCAACTCAACTTTTACATGGGAGATCGCGCTGTCGATCCACTGCCGACGCTGCTTTTTCAGCCTTCGCCACAAGCATTAGCCCGCTTCCTCACGGCGGAGACAGCAACTGCTCCGCAGTATCTGGCGCTACCGGATGCATTCGTGGCTCATTGGCGCACACAGCTATACGCTAGTCGATGGTGTTTGCAAGCGCTCGTGGAAGGCAAATTTTCCCTGTTCGCTATTCATCGCTGCCGTGTGGATGAGTGAATGTGGCGCGTGTTTTACTGGCTACTATGCGACATCCTCATCATCCATTGGTTTACCGGTTGGCTCAGGTGGCATCGTACCGCCACCCAGATAGTGCTGCACATCGGTGAGCGCCGTCGCATATTCCGCTAACAGATCGTGGTCGCTTCCCTTATAGCGCTTCAAGGTTTGGATGGAGCACAGATCGCAGCCCCGCATGGCGCGAAAGCTATCTGTTTCGCAACCAAGACAGCCGTTCAAACGTATCATCATCAAATCGAAAGCTAAGGCTTCCGGCTGCCCTTCGGGCAGAAGTAAAACGGTTTCGACTAATCGCTGCCATTCTGGTCCACGTAATTTGCGCAGCGCCGGGATCATTTGGTGAGGAAACAACAACGCATTTTGAGCATACATAACAGTTCTTCTCCCGGTGAAGAAAACGAAGAAAATATATTTACGTATACAATATACGGCATGTTCTTATAAAAAGAACGAGTCGATGCCACAAAATGTCTGTAGATTTTGGCAAACTCACAACGCTTTGTTATAAGGCTGTTATGATCCCATGAGCTTACTACGCCGCTCACCTCTCAGCGCAGAACAGCTACAGCAGCTTGCTGAACAGGATGTTCAATCTAACGCGGAAGGCAAATTAACAAGTCGTCAGCGCTGGCGCACGATAGGGCAGCGTACTGCCGAACATGCTATTGGCGGCTTATCGGTGGCACTTGTCGTGGCGGTTGCATTTTACATTTTGCGGTTGCAACCTGAGCCGCCTATTCCATTATTGATCGTCAGCGCAATAGCCCTGATCACCATGATCTATTTGTTGGTCAACTTGCGTCCGGTGTTCAGTTCACAGGTGCAATCCGTGCAGGGCGTGGCAACCCGCCGCGTGATTGGTGGCGTGGGGATGCCGCTGCAACCCTTTTACTGCGTCACCATCGGGGATAAGCTGTTTTACGTGGACGAGACTCAGTTCCGTGAAATCAAGGATGACGAGGAATATCAGGTTTTCTTTCTGCCTCGTCCTGAGCGCGTCGGCGGCGCAACGTGGTTGAGTGCGCGCCCAATCCCATCCACTCCCATAACTATAATGCAGTGAAGTGTCCGAAGGTTTATTTTTTCTTCGACTCCTCACGTTCAGGGCGACTATCCAATAACACCATGCCTACACAGCACACCAGTATGATAGGTATCAAGATAGCGTCCGCCAGATGTAGGAACAAGATATTCACGATCATGAGGAAGAACACTATATTCGCAAACGCACCATACTGTGATGCCCCAATGCCGAAGGCAGTTGTAACTAAAGCTATCCGTTGCAACCCAGTGAAATTACTATCTGTAAAAGGCACCAGTCCAGCCAGTACGAGGATCGGTAGTGCCACAATCGCGCCAGTGGTTATTCGTTGTCGCCATGTGATTGTGCCTATGGATCGTTGTGCGACCTTCGCTGCCAAAGCACCTATGATAATTATGGCAAAAGTAGCAAGGAGAAAGATAAATTCTTCTCGACATGCCGTTGCTGAAGATGAGCAAGTAGGAATGTTTGCGCCAATTCCAAAGGGTTTAAACAAAACGACGAGGATCGCAACGAGAAATGCCAATCCAATATAATTACTGATACGACCTTCCCGCCCCCGTTTCTCTGATGTACTTGCTGGAACTTCGGAACGAACGTTGCCCAGTGCCGCATCAACTTCGGTAGTGAGTGTTTTCCCTTCAAACTCATAAGTACCCAAGTAGACAGGATACAGTACTAACTGCTTCACTACCTTATCTAAATACACTTCATTGATACTAATTTTGCGGATTTTGTCTTTCCCATGCTCGTCCTGTAACTCCTCAACTAACTTCGCTTGAACGTCTATTTCCTGCCCATTCAACTCGGACAGTTCTGCCCGCAGAACTGGCGCATCCTTCTTATAGTCAACCAATTTCTTGGCGTTGATTTCTGGCAGTTCAAGTAGCATCTTACCTGTGGATTGGTCGCGGATAGCGTGGAGGATGTTGATTTTACGATCTACTGATCCCGACGCAGGATTCCATTGGTCATATTTTTCTGTTCTTGTTTTCGTTACACTGCCAGAGCCGCCGCAAGCCCCACATGTTCTGATTGTGAGCGAATTGTGATCTCGATCCCGCAGTTTTCCAGAGCCGCCGCAAAGACTACACGTATCTCGATATTCAGCATCCCTCTTTTGGGAGCGCAACACTTCGGCTGTCCATCTGCCGCCAACTGATCCTTGCAGCAGCC
>CAZBPB010000472.1:0-3027 GCA_964493565.1 uncultured Pleurocapsa sp.
CGCTTTGTTGGTGAAAGTGACGGCGACAATGTGATGCGCGGGGATGTTGATATCGCGAATCAGATAGGCGACGCGGTGGGTGAGTACGCGGGTTTTGCCGCTGCCGGGGCCTGCCAGCACCAGCACCGGCCCGGTCACGGCGGTTACGGCTTCGCGCTGCTGCGGATTGAGCTTGTCAAGGAGGTCGGTCATATAGGGATACCCTGAGTTCTGAGTGCCGGGTGCTGAGTAAAGGACAAAAGTAAGCTCTTACTCAGAACTCAGCACTATACGCGATTATAACACGCCCGTTCTAAACCCACGTGGCAAAATCAGAGAGGGTTTCGAATATTGCATCGGGTTGGGCGGCTTCAAGAGCCTCGCGTGTTTCAAAGCCGGTCAGCACGACAGCAGCGACCACGCCCGATGCCCGCGCGCAGGCAATGTCCATGATGGTATCGCCGATGATGATGATGTCGCTTAGGGGAAAGTCGTGACCATAATGGGCGCGGGCGCGCTGGATCGCTAGTTCGGGCAGGTCGTTGCGGTGAAAGGCTTCGTGACCGAACGCACCGACTGGAAACCAGGCGGGATCGAAGCCACCAGCGCGAAGTTTGACCTCAGCGGCGCGGCTGGGATTGCCGGTTAAAACACCAAGAGATAGATCGGGCCGGGCGCGCAGGCGGGTGACGGCTTCTACCGCGCCGGGGGTGGGGGTAACGGCAAAATTTGAGATGATATCGCCGATATGCCGCCCAACGGTCTCGTTATAAACCGGTAGAATCGCGCCGATCTCGTCGCGGGTGCAGCGTCCCTCCAGCAGTTCGAATAGGGTTTGCCAGTCGGTTTTGCCGCTGAAATGATGCGTATCAATAGCACCGGCAGTACCAAATACTTCAGTCATGGCGAGGCGGGTGGATTCACGGCCTGCGCCCTGTGTGAGCAGCAAAGTGCCATCAATGTCAAAGAGGATAAGTTTGGTCATGTGAGTTCAGGTTGTGAATTGGGATATTGGAATAGCTGGGCATAATGCCTGATATGGGGGGAATCGTCAATAGAAGAGTAGCTTACACTTCTATCTTAAAGGGCGTAGGAGGCTGTGTTTCCTACAGCCTCAATGAAAGGACTAAGTCGCGGGTGACGGGTATTGGGGGTAATCTTTCGGCGTGACCCCATAAGACATTCAATTAGCCAACCTTGTCTTTTAGGTTGTTATAAGCACCATCAATATGGCGTTTGGCGCGGCGGCCATAACTGTACCAAACGGCGGCACCGAGCATCAGCACGGCTAACACTGCCCAGCAGATCGCCCAAACAGCAGGGGGAATAATCGGGACAACATCGGCGCTAAAGGCGGCAGCATCGTTACGCACTTCGCCCATTGAAACGCTGCTGTATTGAACCAGACTGAACAGATCGACGACCGCATTCAGCGCGCACAGTACAGCTAAAAAGTTGAGCACAGCTAAATTGACTTCGCGCCCCCCCTTATAGGCGAGGACTGCCAGAACAGCGGCAAATCCCAGACCTACCAGCCACGCAGTTGAGAGAAAGCTGGTATAGGCCAGCGCCATCACAGCCATCATGACTGCCAGCCCACCAGAAATCCAGCGCGTGTGACGAACTGTGTTGGTCAGGTAGAACAGGACTGCTCCAAAGAGCGCCGCGCCGAGATAGCCTGCTGGAAGAATTAGCCAGCGCGCGCCGCCGGCTGTGGTCGCCACGCCCGCGCCATTACTGAACACGGTCAGATTGATCAACTGCCCGCCGGTGATGATCGCGGTCAGGCCGTGCGCGGTTTCGTGAATGAAGGTGACGAACAGCCGGAATGGATAAAGGATGAAATCCAGCGCAGGGATGTTCCATACGATGATCGCCACCACAATGGCGGCAGCCGCGATCAGCAGCGAACGGCGGCGAATGTGTACAGGTTCAATCATGACCGGGCAGACCTTGTGTTTGCGCGCCTGATAAAATCGATCCAGAATCAGCGCTGATAGAGATTATCATTCACAGAATCCTATCGCATTTACATCCATTTTTACGCGAAATAGGACACTGGAGTTTCATCGCATGGAAAAAAAGACGCCGGATGCGCTGCGTTTTGGCACAGTAGGTTCGCCGCAAACCGCACTTGCCAGTGGAACGCCCGCTGCAATCGCCAATATTCGCCAGTTGGGGCTAGATCATCTTGAAATTGCATGGGTGCAAAGTGTGCGCGTGACAGATGAAACCTGCGCCCTGATCAAGGCGGCTGGCGAGGCGCATAAGGTCACGCTGAGTATTCATGCGCCGTACTTCATCAACCTGAACAGCCAGACCGATGAATTGATGGAAAAGAGCGATGCGCGTTTGCTGGCGGCTGCCCGCGCTGGCTATAAGGCTGGCGCGCGGGACATTGTGTTTCACCCCGGCAGCTATCACAGCCAGCCGCCCGAAGACGTATATCAACGGGCGAAAACAAAGCTGCTTGAATTAACTGCCATCCTCAAAGATGAGGGCGTGGATGTGTATTTGCGCCCGGAGACGATGGGGAAAGGCGCGCTGTTCGGCACACTGGAAGAATGTGTGCGTCTGAGCGCGGACGTTCCCGGTGTGCTGCCGTGCATTGACTGGGCGCATTTGCATGCGCGGCGTGGTGATGGTACGTTCAACAGCTACGAGGAATTTGCGGCGGCGCTGGAAACGGTGCGTTCGGGGCTGGGCGAAGAGGGGTTAAAGAAGTGCCATTTCCACCTGAGCGGCATTGAATACAGCGCCAAAGGTGAACGCTATCATGTGCCGCTGAACGAGGCTGATTTGCATTACCGCGAATTGCTGCAAGCATTTCTAGATTATGGCGTTGCCGGAACTGCTGGTGTGGAAGCCCCGCTGCCATTCCATGTGGCGGATGCGCTGGTATTTCAGGCCACGTACAGGCGTCTGCGAGATAAGGATCAGGTGTTGGAAGAAGAGGCTGATTAGATGCCCTCACTCCTGACTACCCTCAGGGGATTTTGCGTACCAGCTAACTTCGTTGAATCAAAAGGGCGGTTTGTAAGCCGCCCT
>CAZBPB010000473.1:0-1627 GCA_964493565.1 uncultured Pleurocapsa sp.
AGAGTCGCGTCACTTCAAGGCAATCTTGGAGATGTTCGATGCGGGACATATGTTGATGTTCTCAAGCGACTTTCCGCACTGGGATGGCGACACCCCCGATTTCTCTGCGAGAGCATTCCCACAGGAAATTCGAGCACGAGTCATGGGTGAAACAGCGCGAGAGATTTACCGCTTGCCGGAGCTACAGCATGCCTAAAAAACAGCGGCATCCTGTTGCAGTAGTCGGTGAAATCCCGCCGGGGCAGCGTAAGCTCGTAGAAATCAGCGGGCGCACGATAGGCGTTTTCAACGTTCATGGCAGCTATGTCGCCGTCTTGAACCTATGCCCACATGAAAACGCTCCGGTATGCCTCGGGCGCTTAACAGGTACGACGCTGAATTCTACGCCGGGCGAATTTAAATGGGGGCGCGAAGGCGAAATACTCGTGTGCCCCTGGCATGGCTGGGAGTTTGATATCACGACCGGCGAATGTCTTGCCGACCGGCGCAAGCTGCACCGTTATCCGGTCAGTGTAGAGGAAGACACAATCTACCTCACGCTTTAGGGCAGATTCAAACTAACGCCATTTATTTGGGCAAGGAGCAAACAGCAGCGGGCTGCCCCTTGCCCTTTTCTTCCTCTTTTTAGCAGCTCATCGTTTTCTGGTTTCTGACCCCAACCACCTTAGCTGCACACCCTAACTTAATCAGGTTATGTAGACTCTAGGTTCACAGAATTGTACTTAGCGTTATCGCGCCTTTATTCGCTATTATTGTGGGATTATCAAGCGGTTTTACGCTTATTTTCGCGCATTTCAGGGAGAATCTAGCGAATGTCATGGAGCTACCCGCCTGCTCGCCGGGATAACACGGTTGATAACTTTTTCGGTACCCCAGTTCCCGATCCTTACCGTTGGATGGAGGATCCGGCTTCCCCGGAAGTACGCTCGTTTATCGACGCTCAGAACACGATCACCGACGCTTTCCTCAACATACCGCTGCGCTCCAAAATCAAGAAGCAATTGACCGAACTATACCAGTATCCCCACGTCCCGGCGTGGCGTCCTGCTACGCGCAAGGGAGATTTTTACTTTTACAGCTTCAATCTTGGGCAGGATCAAGCAGTTGTTATACGCAGGCATGGTATCAGTGGTTCCGAAAAAATCGCCCTCGACCCGAATATCCTCAGCGACGATGGCTCTAGCATTCTCATGGGGCAGTTCCCCAGCAATGATGGCAAGCTGCTGGCGTATGGCATTTCGCGCGGCGGGTCAGACTGGCAAGAATACTTCATCCGCGACCTTGAAACGGGAGGAGATTTAGCCGACCACCTTTACTGGTGCAAATTCACCTTTGTTGTGTGGAAGCACGATAACAGCGGCTTCTTTTACAATCGCTTCCCTGCGGCAGAAACAGGTCAAGAAATGCTGGCAGGGAACTTCAATTGTGGTGTCTACTTCCATAAGCTAGGCACATCGCAAGATGAAGATATTCTCCTCTACTCAAATCCTGATGCGCCGGGAGAACTTTTTTGGCCACAAGGTACCGACGATGGCAAGTATCTTCTCCTAAACATGCACCGGAGTGCGGCAGGAGAAAATGGATACGCCTATTGGCGAATTGATAATGACCAGCCATTTGTGCGCCT
>CAZBPB010000473.1:1637-3026 GCA_964493565.1 uncultured Pleurocapsa sp.
GAATTTGTGGGCAGCGAAGACGAAACTTTCTACTTTGTGACCAAAGCAGATGCCCCTCGCAAACGTCTTATCGCTATCAACATTGAACAACCAGCGCGCGAAAACTGGAGCGAAGTCATCCCTGAAGCCGAGGATACCCTCGACACGGTGCGCATCGCCGGAGGGCAGTTCATTGCGTTTTACATGCATAATGCTCATTCAATCGCAAAAGCCTTTGCGCTGGATGGCACGTTTCTGCACGATCTTCCCTTACCAGCAATGGGGAGCATAGCAACTTTTTTCCTGAGTACCGATGCCAACACCCCTGATTTTCTATTTACCTTCACATCGTTCTTATTCCCGATGACCGTGTATCGCTACGACACAACAAGCAAGTCGGTGCATGTGTTCAAGGAACCACAAACGCCAGTAGACGCCAACAGATTTGAGACGCACCAGGTGTTTTTCCCATCGAGTGACGGCGCACAGGTGTCAATGTTCATCACCCACAAGCGCGGTCTTATGCTGGATGGCAGCAATCCCACTCTCATATACGCTTACGGCGGCTTCGATGTCAGCGTAACGCCAGAATTCGGAATCGAGAATTACCTGTGGATGCAAAATGGCGGCGTCTACGTGCTCGCCAATCTACGTGGAGGAAGCGAGTACGGCGAAACGTGGCATAAAAGCGGAATGCGCGAAAACAAGCAGCATGTCTTTGACGACATGATCAACGCAGGCGAGTGGCTGATTGCAAACGGGTATACGACAACATCCAAATTAGCGATCTCCGGGGCAAGTAACGGCGGGCTGCTGGTCGCTACCTGCGTTACCCAACGCCCGGATCTGTTCGGGGCGGGGCTTTGTGGCGTCCCCGTGACCGATATGCTTCGATACCACAAATTCACGTCCGGGCGGCTGTGGGTGAGCGAATATGGCAGCGCCGATGAGAGTGAAGCAGATTTCCGCTACCTGTATGCTTATTCTCCCTTGCACAACACGCGGAACGGCACGACCTACCCTCCCCTGCTGGTCTGGTCATCGGATGGGGATGACCGGGTAGTGCCAATGCATTCGCTGAAGTTTACGGCGACAATACAAGCGGCGGATACAGGGAAAAACCCGCTTTTGCTGCGGTTTGGGACGAAAGCAGGGCATGGGACAGTGAACATTAACAAAATAGTCGCGGAGGAGAGCGATAGGCTGGCTTTTCTCGCTCAAACGGTGGGCTGGACGCTAGAAACATAGAGCGGGTTCGGGGCAAAACCGTAATAAATGGCAAGCAAAACGACCCTCTGCGTAGGCGTTTTCGGGGCGCTTCAAACGCAGAGGGTCGTTTTTCTGCATGGCGAGCGCCGCGTACGACTTGTAGTAGCTGCTGGCGTTTTACAGCGAAAATGCCCCGCGCCG
>CAZBPB010000474.1:0-3012 GCA_964493565.1 uncultured Pleurocapsa sp.
GACTATGCGCTAAACCGCAGTCGCACCGCGATTTCCGGCCTGATGAAGCTGTACCCGGCAGAGGCCCGGGTAGTGCGTAATGGCGAAGTGCAGATGGTCAAGATTGACCAGATTCGCGTTGGCGAAACACTGCAAATCGTGCCTGGCGAACGCATTCCTGTTGACGGTATTGTGAGTTCGGGACATTCGTGGATCGATCAAGCGCCGATCACCGGTGAATCGATCCCGGTTGAAAAGCAGCCCGGTGATAAAGTGTTTGCCGGTACGTTGAACCAGCAGGGAACGCTGGACGTTCAGGCAACGCAAGCAGCGCATGACACGATGCTGGCGCGCATAATTCGCATGGTGGAAGATGCGCAAGACTCTAAAGCGCCGACGCAGCGTTTTCTGGAAAAATTCGAGGAATACTACGCGGTTTTCATCATTGGCGCGGTGGCGCTGTTCATTGTGATCCCGCCCCTGATCTTCGGTGTTGATTTTCAGAGCAATTTTTACCGGGCGATGGTCTTGATGACGGTGGCTTCGCCGTGCGCGCTGGTGATCAGCACCCCGGCAGCTTTTCTGTCGGCGATTGCTTCGGCGGCCCGCCACGGCGTATTGTTCAAAGGCGGCGCGCATCTGGAAGCGATGGCTGCGGTGAAGGCGATTGCCTTCGACAAAACCGGCACATTGACGCAGGGTAAGCCGGCAGTGACGCAGGTGGTGGCTGTGCAGGGCGTTAGCGAAGAGGAACTACTAGTGTTGACGGCATCCGTAGAGGCGCGTTCAGAACATCCACTGGCGCAGGCTGTTTTACAGGCGGCGCAGGCGCGGGACATCGAACCTGAAGCGGTGAGCGATTTTGCTGCCATCGTAGGTAAAGGAGTTCAAGGCGTCGTTAACGGCCATGAGGTAGTTGTCGGCAGCCCTGAAAGTTTTGCCGTCGTGCTGCCACAAGATTTGAGCGAAATCGTTGCTTCGCTGCGAGGCGAGGGCAATACGGTGATGCTGGCGCAGCGTGACGGCGAATGGCTGGGCGCAATTGCGCTCGCAGACCAACTGCGCCCGAAGGCAAAAGAGATGATCGCCGATGTCCGAAAAATGGGCGTTGCTACGGTGATGCTAACAGGCGACAGCCGCGAAACTGGCGAACACATCGGCCATCAAATTGGCATCCAGCAGGTTAAAGCCCAACTGCTGCCGCCTGAAAAGCTGGAAGCTATTCAACAGATTCAAAAGCAGTATGGCACAGTAGCCATGATTGGCGATGGCGTGAATGATGCGCCGGCGCTGGCTTCTGCGGACATTGGAATTGCCATGGGCGGAGCGGGTTCAGATGTGGCGCTGGAAACGGCAGATGTGGTGTTGATGGGCGATCGGCTGGAACTGATCCCCTATGCCCTTGCCATGAGCAAAAAGGCGCGTCGCGTGGTGTGGGAAAATATCATTTTCTCGCTGTTGGTGATCGTAGTGCTGGTGTTGAGTGCGTTTGTGATTTCTTTACCGCTTCCTCTGGGCGTGCTGGGTCATGAAGGCAGCACCGTTATCGTGGTACTTAACGGGCTGATTCAACTGCTGATACTCCCTGAAATTGCGCGGCGCAGGGCAGCAAACGTATAAAAAAATGGCGCCGCATGCGGCGCCATTTTTTTATAATCTAGAAAACGCTTAACGACGATCTCCACCACCACGCAGGATCAGACCGAGTACCAGCCCGACCACAAAGGCGATCCCAAGAAGTAGAAACGTCTTTTCCCTGATCTCTTCCTCAACATCATCGCGAATTTCTTCAAAGGAATTTGTCTTGAGATACTGCGCGGCCTTTTCCAGATTGGCCGCCAGTTGGTCGGCATTCTTGAGGGCGTCTCCATCGGCGTTGTTTTCGCGGGCTTCGCGACGGATGGTTTCAGCGATATTGTTCAGCCCCTTTACTGCTTCACCTTTTGCATCGTCAGCCTTCTTGCGCGCCTGACGACCAAACTCACCTAACTGCTCATTGACCTGTTCGGCAGTGGTTTCAACTGCTTGCCGGGTATCTTCAACTGCGTTTTCGGCGGCTTTGCCGTTTGCACTTTTCTCAGCCATGATCTCAATTCTCTAAACTTACAAGTTACAAAGAGTATAACGCCAATTAGATAGGCGGCAAATTTTCACAGCCTGCGCTCAGACTGATAAATTCGCCATCTACCCAGCCTGTTTCCCCTGCAAAACTGGTTTGCCACCATGCAGAATCGGCGCTGCGTCCGGTCAGTTGGATTCCGGTTGCGAAAGGAATCACCACAAGTGTCGCGCTTTCGCCATCCGGTTCAGCGCGCAGGCGCAGGTTGTAATTCACGGTTGCCACACATGGCGTTACAGCAGTAGGCGCTGGCGTGAAGGTACGGGTGTGATAGGCAAAGCGTGTGGCAGAAGGAGTCGCGCTGGGGCGCGGGCTGGCTGTGTCCGTCGGCTGTGGGGATGGTATATGCGTACGCGTGTTGGAGGGCCTTAATGTAGGCGCTTGTGTGTTCGAAGGCTGCGGCGTTGTATCGCCCGTCGAATCGGGGATCGGGGATTGCGTCAGCATAGAGAGCAAACGCTGGCGCGTACCTGTTGGAGTTGGCCCGCCGTTCAGCCGATCTTCGATTTCATTGATATTGTTGTTCACCGCAAAGCGTACTAGATTTTCCATCTGGCTCAAAAGCAGCGCTGCCTGAATGCTGTTGATCTCTCCGCGCGCGGCGGCTTCCCGCAAGCTGTCGCTCAAAATCACGGTCAGCCGGCCTATTACATAGTGTAAATCGCCACCGTTGTCTTCAATGATACGGGCAAGCGGTACGCCTTCGTCCAGCATTCGGAATACTTCTTCTTCGTTGAGTTCGATCTCGTTGGTTACGATCTCACGAATGGCTTTGAATAAGCGTTCTACAGTGGTTTCAGGCCGAACTTCAGCCGTTGCCTCAGGATCGCTATCCTCTGAAACAGGCGTACTGACAGCCACCACCTGCGGTGTTTCGGCACTAAGCTCGAAATAGACGTTCAGGAATGGCACGG
>CAZBPB010000475.1:0-367 GCA_964493565.1 uncultured Pleurocapsa sp.
CTGGCTAACGCTCAGCGGATAGCGGTCAAGCAAGACCCGCTCCAACTGCTCGGCGTGTGCGCCAGCGCGCCACAACCACGCTTGCACCGTGTCTGGCTTGACCCCTTTGACCCGCGCTACCCCGCAAATGCTCATCCCCTCTGCCAGCATGGTCAAGCCCTCGATGATCTCCTTTTCCGGCGTGCGACAGCGGTAGAAGATGGTTCGGGCATGGGCATTGAACGTCTGGCGGCATTCGGTGCATTGATAGCGCTGCTGTCCTTGGCGGCTTTTGCCATAGCGGATCATGTTCCCCGCTCCGACTTGCTGGTAACGCGGACATGTTGGGTTCAAGCAGCAACTTCCGATGCTCGACAACTGGCTCATC
>CAZBPB010000475.1:377-3009 GCA_964493565.1 uncultured Pleurocapsa sp.
CTCTCGTAGGGGCGAACCTGCGTGTTCGCCCGATTGTTTCCCAATTATCCACACGAGTACCCGCCCCTGTAGGGGCGCGCCCATCTTCGAGGGGACTCATGCTGCGCCCAATCTACTGTGCCTAATTACCCCTCACCCCCGCTGCGTTCATCCCGCTTCCATTTCACCCTTGACGCACCAGAACTTTTGTTCTATATTTGTAGTGGAGGCATCAGCCCCAAATACTATTTATTCAGGAACTCAAAAATGTTTTTCACTCAACCACGCGATCATCCCTAGCCACATCCATCCCAGCTACCAGCCTTTAGCGCCTGCTTTTGTCTTTTGCTAATCGCTAACGGCTAACCGCCAATCGCTGGCTTTTCACACCAGCCGGCTCGCCAAAACCTGATCGCCTCACGGATAATTCGATCAATAGCCAGCCGCCATACACCCGAAGCACCTTGTCCTCAGCGTTTGCTTTTCAGCTTTTATCAAAGTGTGCGAAGCACACACCTGATAGCTGACCGCTGAAAGCTGACAGCTAACCGCTTCACTTTTTCGCGGATACGAGTCCTAACCCTCGTTCCGCTCTTTTTGCGTTCCCGTGTTTCATTTTTTCAAATATCCCCGAATCAACCAACCGCCATCCGTTGCGCTCGGCTGCGCCATTCCAGCCTCATCATCGTATCCGACCATCGCCATACACCCGAAAGCCCTTTTACGCGGGCATCGCCATATCCCGAATCCCCCGAATTTGACATTCAGAAATAGCCAGCACGTTGCAATGAATCATCACAAATTCGAATAAGAAGCTAAACTATCCCCACAATCGGGGCATTCTACGGGAGAAATCGCATGAATTTGTCGCGCTGCGCCTGGTCAGGCACCGAGCCGCTCTACATCCGCTACCACGACGAGGAATGGGGCGTTCCCGTCTACAACGAGGGGAAACTGTTCGAATTCCTCATCCTTGAGGGAGCGCAGGCGGGTCTTAGCTGGTGGACGATCCTCAACAAGCGAGAAAACTACCGCGCCGCCTTCGACAACTTCGATCCTTCCCTTGTCGCCCGCTACGATGAGGGGAAAATCGCTGAACTGCTGGCGAACCCCGGCATCGTGCGCAACCGCCTCAAGGTCAACGCCGCTGTGACCAACGCCCGTAAATTCCTCGACGTTCAGCAGGAATACGGCGCATTTTCCGCGTATTTGTGGGGCTTTGTCGGCGGCGCGCCCATCCAGAACCACTGGCACAGCATGAGCGAAATCCCCGCCGAAACCGACATCTCCCGCGCCATGAGCAAAGATTTGAGCAAGCGCGGCTTCAAATTCGTCGGCTCGACGATCTGCTATTCGGTCATGCAGGCGTGCGGGCTGGTTAACGATCACGTAGTCGATTGCTACCGCCACAGAGAGGTCGCGCAGCTTGCGCGAAGCAGTTGAGCGAAGAATTTACGTCTTAGCGGTTGCGCACATACCTCGCCTTCACTATGATAGAAAATGCAATGCTTGCGATTCAATCATAAGGAGCACATGATGCTTCGATCAGGAATTAAATGGTTAGGGATGAGCATCTTGCTCTTAGCTCTCGCCGGTGCTGCCACCGCTGCCCCCGCGAGGCAGGCAGGCGCGCTCTTAGCAGCAATTGTCTCGTTTAACAGCGATGTCAGTTCGGTCAACTATGCCGATGTCGAAGCCGGAAATGCTTCGGCGACGCTCTCGTGGCGAACGATCAACACCAACGGTCAATACCGGCTGGCGCTAGACACCTACCAGCAAAACCGCTGGGTTTCGGTGCTAGGCACGAATGAAGCCCTGCCGCTCAACGGCTCCCGGCAGGTCACGGTGACGCACCCGCAGAATTATGGCGTGCCTACCTACCGCCTGACGCTGCACACCACGCAGGGGGACGTTATCGGGCAGCAGTTCATCACGATTCCTTACGCGCCATCGGCTCAGGCAGCGCCGCAAATCGTGTCCTTCACGACGCAAGCGCCGAGCATCGACACCAATTTGCTGGTGCAAAACAACGCACGCCTGACCGTAAGCTGGCAGATCGCTGACCGTTCCCCGAACACGCTGATCCGCTTTGAGCAGGTGCTGCCGGATGGCAGCACGATCTCGGTGGAACCGTCGCGCTCGGTGCTGTGGCTGCCTTCGCAGGGGGACGGCGGGATTGTGCCGCGCTCTACGGCTTCCAAAGAAGATTTGCACTTCCGCATGAGCCTGATCAATCTGGATGACAACTCAGTGATCGATCAAGCGGAATTCTCGCTGCCCGTGCTCGGTACAGTCATCCAGGCGCCGCAAATAGCGCGACAGCCGAGCGGTCCGATCAGCGTTTTCAGCGCCGAGCCAAGCGCCAGCAGCGTCACCCTGAACTGGGACGCAGGCGACGCCCAGCGCGTCGAGGTACTTCAGCAGGTTGCCAATGAGGGACCGACGACGCTCTACATCCAGCTGCCGCCGAGCGGGTCGATGACCGTTCCAATTCCCGCCGATGCCCCTGAAACGACCTTCACTCTGCGCGCCCAAAGTGCCGAGGGTGAGGTTTCTACCGGAGAAGTGACGGTTCCCTCAACGGGACCGTAGATAAACAGGGGACGCTGGTAGAAATTTCCCAGCGTCCCCTGTATATTTTGCCGATTTGTGC
>CAZBPB010000476.1:0-3003 GCA_964493565.1 uncultured Pleurocapsa sp.
AAATCGTCGTCCCCGATCCCTCCGTTGAACGGCTGCAATCGATTGCCGAAGCCTGCAATGCCGCGCCACAAGTGGATACTGCCCTCAATGCTACGCTGGATCAGGTGGAAACCAATGCGCGTCCGATTGATGATTTCATTGTGCGCGTGGAAACCCTACCTCAGGATGCGCTCCCGCCTGGCTGCGCAGCCGATCTGTTGGCGGTGGCGGAGGCGATAGGGCAACAATCTTAGGCGAGAATGATACTCACCGCACTCCCGCCGCCAGCCTACCCCGCATCTGCCTGGGCATCAACGGGGCGAGGCGTGCCCATTCGTCCGGCGTCAGCGCTTTCAATGCAATCCACAATCCGCCATAAGTGAGAATGCCTACTGGCAGCGCCAGCAGCACATGCACAGGCCACAGCGCCAGCATCACTGCGATCATCGCCACCGTTGCTACCACAGGCCGCCACAACATTCTGAACCAGGGCATATTTCCCAGCACAGGCCGCAGCAGCAGGTAGAACGGGACAAACAAAATCGCCTCGCTCAAAATGGTGGTGAAGGCTGCCGCCTGATAGCCGTACTGCGGAATCAGCAGCAGATTGCTGATCAGGTTGAAGCCGACTGCCAGTACAAATGCGCGCATGATACGCCGCTGCAAATCCAGCGCTACCAGCATGTACTGGCTGAAGCTGTTCATCCAGCCAATCGGAATGCTCCAGATCATGATCTGGGTGGCAATCGCGCCATCCGGCAAATACTGCGCGCCGCCAAGCAGCGCCGTCAGCGGTACTGCGAAAAAGGTGAAGATCACGGCGCACGGCAGCGCCACGCTCACCAGCAGTTTGATCGCCAGAATGTAATTGCGTTTCAATCCGGCTTTATCATCCTGCGCCTGTCTGCTCATGCGCGGCAGCATCGCCTGTGTGAAAAAGGCGGGAATGATGTTCAGCGCCGCCACCCACTTGTAGGCGATCTGATACTGCCCAACCATCAGCGTGCCGTGCATGGCTTCGATCAGGATCACGTCAATCTGGAAGAAGATGGTTGCCAGAAAGTGATTTAGCATCAGCGGCCAGCTTACGCCCGCCATGCGCTTCATCAGCCCGAAATCGGGACGCGCGGGCGTATTTCCGGCAAACATCGGGCGGGCGTTCCACCATAGGAATATCAGCGTGACGAAATTGGTGAAGATGCTGACCGCCGCCAGCCCGACAATACCCCAGCCCAGCAGCAAGGCGATCAACCCGCCGATGGTTTTGGAAAGCGTGGCAACCGTTGCCACCAGCGCGGGCATTTCCGCGCGCTCGAAGGCGTAATACAGTGAAGTCAGGCCGTTGCTCAGGCTGTTTGGCAGCAGCCCAACGTATAACAGCCCGATTGCCAGCAGGGTGGTCGGGTCAAGTGGTGGGGTGACGGTGTTCTGCCGCACGCCCAAAAACAAGGCTAGCAGCGGCACGCCAATCCCCGCCAGTCCGATACGCATGGCGCTGGTATTGAAGAAATAGGTTCGCGCCTTGCTGTGGTCGCGGGCGACTTCGCGGGTCAGAAACAGGTTGAGGCCGAAATTGGTAAAAATATCGAACCATACGAAGATCACGCCAGCGTAGAAATATGCGCCAGCCTGTTCCGGCCCCAGAATACGCAGCATCACGAAGGCGAAGGCAAAGTCAATGCCGCGATTGAACAGGTTCAGCAAAATCGGCGCGAGGCTGTTACGCGCAACGATATTTAGCCCGCTGTCATCCCCACGTTCTGGCTGCGTAATCAGCGAGCGCCATATATACACACCGCCGATCAGCATCAGGATGATGAAGCTGATGAATGAAGTGAACAGCCCCACCTGAAAACTTTGTGGGCTGTAAACGATGCGGATCTGGAAATTTCCGGCTTCGGGGATCCCAACGCCGATGAAATTACTATCTACCAACCGCAGAGTCAGTTCAGTTTCTTCAGCATCAGGATTACTTACTTCATCCAGCGGCAGGCTGTAAGCGCGCCATCCCGGCAAGAAAGTTTCGCTGATCACCAGTTCGCCGGGCTGCTGTATGCGCACGTTGTAGAACGATTCGCGCGGCGTACCGCCTATGCGATCTATTGCCACTTGTTCCAGAATCGGGTTATTTGTGACCAGCATCGCGCGCGGGTTGGCGTTAATGTTTTCCCAGATGGCGACGGCATTATCGCTGTACACCCGCCTGAAATCTGGCAAATCGCTCAGGTCAGTGGAGAGGTGGGTGATCACGTAGCGAATATTTAACTGATCTAGCAGCGGTGATTCCAGTGCCGACTGCGGATCAAAATTTAGGGATGAATCGTAGCCGCTGGCGGTATACAACGGGGCAACGCGGTTGTAATCCAACTGCACCTGTGGCGCAAGCTGCTGTATATAGTCCACGTACTGTTTGGGAATAATGCTCTCGTAGCCACGCGCATCGTCCAGCCCGTATTGTAGGGTCATATTCGCCTGAAACAGTGGGCGTTGGGTTGGATCGTCCAGCGTGATATAGCGCCATTCTCCGGGCTGTGCTTGCAGCCACGCAATTGCTGGCGGCGTGTAGTTCAGCCACGCCGGATCGCTGGCAGGATTGAATCCCCATGAGGCGATCAGTAGATCAACTGCGATCAGCCCGATACTGAGGGTTGACCAGAGATAGCGCCTCGCCCCATTGTCTGAGGAAGAAGGGTTGGGAGAAAGGGCTTTTCGCCCCGCCCACAAAAACACCAGCCCGCTCAACACCAGTACAATCCCCAGCACCAATACGTTCGGGAACTGCACACTGTAAAACATAGCCGGGTCAGGGAATATGCTGCTGGCAGGCGCGCCGGAAGCCGTCACCATGTTATCCAGCAGATACTGGATAACAGACGTGATTTGCGCGAACAGCAGTCGTGAAACCAGCAGCCCTGCCAGCACCAGCGCGCCGGTAAATTCCAACGCCCATCCAAAAATACGCGCCCAGCGGCGGTTGTGCGGGGTGTTCAGGAATCGCAGTTTCGCCAGCGCATCCAGCCCGAA
>CAZBPB010000477.1:0-2988 GCA_964493565.1 uncultured Pleurocapsa sp.
TGAGCGTCCCTAAGTCAAATGGATGGGGTATGCTTCGCCCTGTTTTTTCAGTGCGCGGGTTGAACTTCTAATGCCTGAATGCTCGCGCCGACCAATCTCCCATCCCGTAATTCCCATATGTCGCCGTTGAATTTGGAGATGAAGCGGCGGTCATGGCTGGCGGCGATGATCGGGCCGGGGAAGGTGAGCAGGGCGGTTTCAAAGGCTTCCAATACGTCAAAGCTGAGGTAATTGGTCGGCTCGTCCAGAATGAGCAGATTTGCGCCGCCGGCGATTAATTTCGCCAATTGTACCTTACGCTTCTGGCCGGCGCTGAGGCCGCTGACGGGCTTTTCGAGTTCGTCATAGCGAAATAATCCCATGTTCAGCAGCAGGGCTTTCAAGGGCTGATCGGGCTGAGGTAATCCGGCGCGGTAGGTCTCGAACAGGGTGAGCGCGGGATCGAGTTCTGCCGCTTCCTGATCCAGATAGCCGATCCTGACTGCGGGGTTGATATGGCGCGCGCCGCTGCCGAACGATTCGAGACCAGCGATGATCTTGAGCAGCGTGGTTTTACCGGCGCCATTTTCACCGAGGATCAGCGTTCGTGAGCCGATGGGCAGGGTGAGGCTGACGTTTTCGAGGATCATGCGCTGGCCGAAGAACTTGCTGATGTTCTCTAAGGCCAGCGGCTGGCGGCTGGCAAGTGCGGCGGCATCAAACTCGCCTTGAAAATGCAAGGGATTGGGCGGGCGCGGGATGGGATCGGCTTCGATCCGCGCCAGCTTTTCGGCGGCTAAACGCACACGCTTTGAGAGCGTACCTTCATGGGTGGCGATTTTGCCATTACGAACGAATTTATCATTATCGGTATGGGCGCGGTAGTTATTATTGCGGCGCGCACCTACCTTTAGCTCCTCGCGCAGCGCCTTGATTTCTTCCTGCTGGCGTATGTAATCTTGCGCCCATTTATGGCGTTCGCCTTCGCGGGCGCGGGCGTAGCTGTCATAGCCGCCGCTGTAGCGTTTGGCGCTGTGGGTATGCTCATCAATTTCGATGATGGCGTTCACGGCGCGATTCAAGAACTGGCGATCATGAGAGACGATCAGCGCCGCGCCTTGATAGCCTTCGAGATAGCTTTCCAACCAGGCCATGCTGGCAAAGTCGAGATGGTTGGTCGGCTCGTCCAGCAGCAGCAGATCGGGCGATTGGATCAACAGCAGCGCCAGCCCGACGCGAGTCTTTTCGCCGCCGGACAGCGTCATGAAGGCGCGATCAGGGGTGAGATAGTCAATGCCAAGCCCGGCAAACACTTCGCCGATGCGGGCATCGAGATCGTAGCCGCCGGAACGCTCAAACTGTTCCTGAGCATCGCCATACGCTTCCAGCGCCACCTGTAAATCGTCGCCAGATGAGATGGCGATTCGTGCCTCAAGAGTACGCATCTGGCTTTCGAGAGCGCGCATTTGCCCGACGGATTGATTGACGAGATCGGCCAGCGTTTGGCTTTCGGTTGTTTCGATGACCTGCGCCAGATAGCCTAACGCCGCGCCGGGCGCAAGACGCACGACCCCTTCATCCGGATGGATTTCGCTGGTGATGATTTTGAGCAGGGTAGATTTGCCGACGCCGTTCGCGCCGACTAAGCCAATACGCTCGCCGGGATGTAGGGACAGCGATACCTGCTGCAAAATGGGATGCAGCCCAAAAGATTTGGATATGTGTTGAAGAAGTAAAGTATGCAATTGACATGCCTCCAGAATCAAAAATCGCTCAGAAATTCGCGGTTAGCGGATGAGCGTGGAGCGCATGACAGGCCTTTCGCTAGCGGGGACAAAAACGGGGGAACAGAGATTTAATCGCTCTGCTGTCCCGTTGATCTTAGTTTAGAGAAGTGATGAGGGGTTGTCAAGGGGTCAGAGAGGGTTTAGGAAAAGGGGTGTTTAGGCTTTTACCCAGAAAACCCGCTTTACCACTTCATCGGATGTTTGATTCTCAGCAAAATGGGCGAGTACACGTACCATGCCGCCAAAATCATCCTGTGCGCCTGTCCAACAAATTAGACCTACATGATGATCCATTGAATTCATAATGCGCCCTGCGAAAGGTTTGTCGCGGGTAAATAAAACAGCGTTGTGATCAGTGGCATAACGCAAGTGACTATCATCATCATGCCCTGACATGCCAGCATCAAAGGCCATATAAACAGAAATGCCACGTGCAGCTAACCCTTCAGCAACCACACGCGGCATATGTTCATCGAAATAGAAGCTAATCATTTTTCCCAAATAACGCAAAAGCGTCATCAAGCTCGTTCTGATATTTTGCCTCTAATGCATCAATTTCAGTTTGATACTCGGTGTAATACAGCAGCGCGGCCAGCACTTCGCTTTCATTGAGATCAAACTGATGCGCGAGTTCCTCATTTGTCCAGCCATGAGATCGGGCGCTGTAGGCAATGGTTGCCACGGGAATACGCCGCCCACGAATGTGAGGGCGTTCCCCAAAGAGATCGGTGGCAATGTACTTGCTCAAATCAACGGGTATAGGTGCTTGTACGCTCATAGCATATTCCTGCATTGACGTACTTAATTATAGATCAATTTGAGCCGATCATGCCTTCGCCGTAGCGGGTGCCGGGCTGGATGATGATTGGCGCGCCAATATCGGCGGTGGCGATCAGGTCATAGGTGGTTGCGCCGGTCACACGTACAGGCACGATTTCGCCTACGGGCAGTTCGCCTTCAACGATGACGTAGCCATCAATTTCGGGCGCATCACGGTAGCTGCGGCCTAAGCTGAGCGCGCCTTCCATGGCTTCGCCGTCTTCATCTTCGGGCGTGCCATGCCCTTCGACCAGAATATCCAGCGTTTTACCGACCAACGCCTGATTTTTCTTCAGACTGATATTCTGCTGAAGCTCCATCAGGGTATTGTAGCGGGCTTCCTTCACATCGTCTGGCACGTGATCCGGCAGCAAGGCGCTGGGCGTACCCATTTCATAGGAAT
>CAZBPB010000478.1:0-612 GCA_964493565.1 uncultured Pleurocapsa sp.
TGCAGATCGTCGAAACCTATACCCGCGCCTATTTTGACGCAATGGATAAACTCGGCGTGCAGCGGCCTGATATTTCACCGCGTGCCAGCGGGCATATCCCGGAAATGTTCAAGATGATCGAGACGCTGCTTGAGAAGGAGAATGCTTACGTTTCAAACGGCAGCGTTTACTTCGATGTCAGCTCTGATCCGGACTATGGCAAGCTGTCCAACCGCCGCTTGCAGGAGCAGGAATCGGGCACCCGCGAAGCAGTACGCGGTGAAAAGCGCAATCCTGAGGATTTCGCGCTGTGGAAACGTGCCGAGCCGGAACACATTTTGCGCTGGGATAGCCCGTGGGGTGAAGGTTTTCCCGGTTGGCATATTGAATGCTCTGCCATGTCGTTGAAGTATCTTGGCCCGACGTTTGACATTCATGGCGGCGGCATTGACAACATTTTTCCGCACAACGAGAGCGAGATCGCCCAGAGCGAGTGCGCCAATGATGCTGAATTTGCCCGTTACTGGATTTTAGTGGGCAGCCTGACGGTGGATGGCATCAAGATGTCGAAAAGCCTCGGTAATTTCATCACCATTGAGGACGCGCTTAAACAGTTCCCCGCGCCCGTCATTC
>CAZBPB010000478.1:622-2980 GCA_964493565.1 uncultured Pleurocapsa sp.
ACGACGCGGCGCTGGCTGAGATCGGGGCGTATCTGGCGCTGCCGGTGGAGCGGGTGCGCGTCGGGCTGGACCACACCCACCTGCACCTGGCCCTGCTGGCCGAACGGCTGGCGAACGCGGTGCGTTTGGCGCGGCAGATGCAGCAGAGCGCGCCTGAAGGGAATGACGGCGGCGCGTTTGAGGCGCGGCTGCGTACATTACGCGCTGATTTTTCGGCGGCGATGGATGACGACTTTAATACCCCTCAGGCGATTGCCAGTTTGCAGGAATTTACCCGTGAAGTGAACACCTTCCTGAACAGCGGTACTACCATCAGCCGCAGTACGCTGGATTCAATCTTGAACACTTATGAGGAAACAGCGGGTAACGTACTCGGTATTTTGCCGTCTGCTGAAGCTGACAGCGGCAGCGCCCAACGTGAAGCTGCGCTGATTCAGATGCTGATCGATCTACGAGTGCAGGCGCGGAAGTCCAAGAATTGGGCGGAAAGCGACCGTATTCGCGACGAACTGGCAGCGATTGGCGTGATTCTGGAAGATCGCGCCGATGGCACAGTGTGGAAGGTGGGGTAGAACCCGGTTTGTTGTGACTGCCCACGATTTCCGCAAGCTGTATGACTATCACTTCACGCTGAACCGGCGCATATGGGATGTGAGCGTGATGGCGCTGACGCCCGACCAATTTGTGCAAAAGATCGATTATTCGATTGGCAGTGTCCGCGCCCAATGTGTGCACATGCTCAACGTGGATGAAAGCTGGTTTCGGGAGTTGCAGGGCTTGCCGGACAAAGGCTGGTACAACCACGTTTATTTTGGCAAAAATCTTGAAAAAGTGCGCGCCAAATGGGATGAGGTTGAAGCCATGATGCGCGGCTATCTGGACACACTGACCGATGAGCGCCTGTACGAACGTTATGCAGACTTTGCGATCTGGGAAGTATTGTTTCATGTGCTAAATCATGGCACTGATCATCGAGCGCAGTTATTGGCGGTGCTACACGAATTGGGTGCGCCAACCTTTCCTCAGGATTATGCCTTCTTTGCGAAAGGCATAGACACCTCAAAGCCGCGTATACGTTAAGTAATCTGACCCAGAAGTTGCTGAAGTGTAGGCCGCATCTGGCGTATTTCTTCCTGATGCGCGGCGGTCAATTCTGAGAGCAGTTCTGTTCCACGCGCTGTTAGCGCAATGTAAACCTGCCTGCGATCTTCCGTTGCGCGAACGCGTTCAACCAGTTCCTGTGCGACCAACCGGTTAACCAGCCCGACGGCGCTGTGATGCTTTATTTGCAGGCGATCGGCAAGCTCGGTCACGGTTACATAGTCGCGCCCCGGAAACCCCTTAATCGTCAGTAATGCCTGATGCTGCTGTGGCGTTAAGCCAAGGTTTAGAGCCGCTTCTTCACTAAAGCGCATGAACTGCCGCAGTTGATAGCGAAATGCAGCCAACGTCTCGTATTCACTTTGCGTAATCTCTCGATTCTTCATTCCTCTGGTGAACAGCCTTTCTCAAATCAATATTCTGTTGATTTTATGCGAAATGCGGGCAAATCGCAGATAACTGCGCGTTGATTTATATCGTAATGCGATATAAAATTCGCGGGTTTGCTCATAGGAATTTCCGATCGGTTGGAGAATTGAATGTCTGATCACAAAAAACCCGCTAGTGTGGATGTCGCGTTTTCACAAAGCGCGAACTCCCGTTTGATACAACTCGCTGTTCTGGCTGCTATCGTCGGCGTGATTGCCGGTTTTGTAGCCTATTTACTGGTATCTCTGATCGGGCTGATCAGTAATCTTGTGTTTTTTCAACGCGTTAGTCTGGAAATTCCTGATTTGACCGATAACACACTGGGGCCACTGGTAATCGTCGTTACCGTAATCGGCGGACTGATCGTTGGTTTAATAGCGCGTTACGGCTCTTCGAAAATTCGTGGTCACGGCATTCCTGAAGCAATGGAAGCGATTGTAGTTAATCGCAGCCGCATCTCCCCGCTGGTCATGTTTCTGAAGCCGCTTTCTGCCGCGATAGCAATTGGCACTGGCGGGCCGTTCGGCGCTGAGGGGCCGATCATTCAAACCGGCGGCGCATTCGGCTCGATCATCGGGCAGTTTTTGCACGTGACGGCAGCGGAGCGAAAAGTGCTGCTGGCCTGCGGCGCGGCGGCTGGTATGGCGGCCACCTTCAGCACGCCGATAGCGGCGGTTATTCTGGCGATTGAACTGCTTCTTTTTGAGTTCAAAGCGCGGTCTTTTATCCCGCTGGTGATTGCAACAACGCTGGCGACTGCCGTACATTTCGGGCTGATGGGGCGTGGCCCGATGCTGGCCGTCAACCCGCTCGATTTCGGCATTCCGA
>CAZBPB010000479.1:0-2962 GCA_964493565.1 uncultured Pleurocapsa sp.
TCAATCAGGCGTTTACCATTAGCGAAGATGTGAGTCCATTTGCGCCCGGCGGCTACCGAACCACCTATGCGCCACCGCTCACGGGTGCTGGCTTCCCTGCTCCGCTACCCGTGCCTATCATTCCCCCGGCACCGACACCGATTCCAGCTATTACAAATGTGCCATGCGCAGGTTTCACGCCAATGCTCGCTGCCGGTATTCACGCGCAAGTAACGCCGGGAGACCCGAATAACATTCGTTCCGGGCCGACGACTTCATCACCCGTGATCGGGCAAATTCCCGGCGGGCAGATTGTATCGGTGATTGCAGGGCCGTACTGCGCTGAAGGAATCGGGTTCTGGTTGATAGAGTACAACGGTATTACCGGCTATACGGCTGAAGGCCGGGGCAGCAATTACTATATGTTTCCGGTGGGATAGGTAGATTTCGGAACAAGATGGACGCGGCATGATGCGGCGCAAATGCTCTATTTGCGGGATCAATCTAGGCTATGACACCTGAACGTTGAGCAGTTCGTAGACGATAGCGGTTTGCTGGCGACCCTTAACTTTCAATTCACCCAACGCCTGAACCTGTACCTGATCGCTGACGCGGGCGACGGTGTGTTCTTCAATCAAAATCTGACCGGGGCGGGCAGCTTCCTGTAACCGTTTGGCGACGTTCACAGCATCGCCAACAGCGGTGTAATTCATGGCGACATCGGTGCCGATATAGCCGACCACCGCTTCGCCGGAATGGATGCCGGTGCTGAACGAAAGCCCATCGCCGCGCTGACCGGCTAGCTGGCGGGTAGCCTGCTGGAGCGTAAGCGCGGCCTCTAATGCCGACTGCACATGATCTGGCTGCTCGTTTGGCGCGTTGAAGATGGCCATGATGCCATCGCCCATGTATTTATCCAGTGTGCCACCGTAAGACATAATGGTGTTGGCGGCAAGGCTAAGATAGTCGTTGAGCATTTCGACAACGCGTTCCGGCGGCAGCTTTTCGCTGTAGGCGGTATATCCACGAATATCGGTGAACAGAATAGTGATCTCGCGGCGGTTGCCGCCCAGTCGCAGCAGATCAGGATTTTCAAGGATTTGATCCACCACCTGCGGCGGCACGAAACGCTGGAATAAGGTGCGAATCCGGCCTTTTTCGTTCTCTTTTTGTTGACGAAGCTGCTCTACGGCGCGTGAGTTTTGGATGGCAATAGCGGCATAGTCGGTGAGCGTCGAAAGTAGAGCGGTTTGATGCTTACTAAAGCCACGTTGGCGCGCGCGCACGCCGAGTACTCCGATAATCTCTTCGCGCAAGACCAACGGGGCATAAGCAAATGAAAGCTCGTTATCACTGCCAGAGCGCAAGACGGGCTGACCGTGCTGTACGACACGCATCGCCGCAGCGTCGTTGGCTTCAAAATTGGCGGGTTCTGCGCGCGTTTGATTGGCGCGTTTCATCGCCTGACAGAGCAGACGATTTTGTACCACAATGTGCAAGTAACCCTCATCCGCGCCGGTCAGCCGAACGGCGGCATCCACGATGCGCGGCAGCAGGTCTTCAATACTCATCAGCGCGGTCACGCTTTTGCCAACGCTGTGCAGGACATTCAATTCTTGTAGGCGCTTTTGAAGCTCGCGGTTTGCGGCAATCAGCCGTTCGGTGAGGGCATCTTTTTCGCGGATCAGGCGCACATTGCTAAGGGTACGCTCAATCGCCACGATCATTTCTTCAACAGTGAAGGGTTTGGCGATGTAGTCTTGCACGCCCAGACGGTAAACTTCAACTGCCACCTCTTCTGAGCCGTAGAAGGTCATCAGGATAACAGGGATGTTATAGCCCATCTCCTGCATGTGCTGAAGCATCTCAATGCCGTTCATGCGCGGCATTTGATAATCCAGCAGGATCATATCCGGTTTGTGCTGGGCGATTAGCTGCAAGCCCTCGCTGCCATCGCGCGCTGTGAACGCCTCGTAGCCATAGGGTTGCAACACATATTCAACGATGAATTCGCGGTTTTCCTGACCGTCATCCACCACGAGGATGCGTTCGCCAGCCAAGTTCTACCTCAACAGATGCTGCTAATACTACATTCAGTATAAGGGATGACCTGTTAATGAAACATGACATTGGGGAAAAATTCAGAAGTTGTGGGACTTATGTCCCGACTGCTCTGGAGGTCATATTTATGGGCAGGTGACCGAACCGGTTTCGCAGTGTAGATTGGGAACGGGGATACCATTCAGGTAATCTGCGAACCAATCACGGAAGCGCACATCATCAACGATCATGCTGTAAAACTCATCGAACGGCAGGATGGTATGTAATACGCCGTCGCCTATGAAATAGGAGAAATTCGGGTATTCTGCCAGCACTTCGAGGTAGGCATCGCGCAAGATATGCCAGTTTTGTACGCTGCCTCCCGCCATCGAATTGTAGGCAATCTGGAAGCTATCGGCGGCGTGGCTGTACATGCCAAATTGATTATCTGGATAGGCTTCCAGCAGCATTGTATACAGGTCAGTGGCGCTAAAATTCGCGTAATCGAGGCTGGCGGCAGGTTCAAAAAACTGCTCGATGGTTGTCCGTAGATTCCATGTTTCGATGGGCTTCCAGCCATCAGGCATGACGCCGATGAAACCGTCGGCAAATTGGATTAAATCTGAATCAGGGTAATGGGATTCGATCTGGGGAAACCAGTACCATGACCCTAATGCTCCGGCACTGCTGCCCATGACCACGACATTATCCGGCGAGTCATAGGTTTCATATACCCAGTCCAGCACCGTTTGCACGTTGTATGCGCCGCTGTGATCCATCGTGCGGGTGCGACCAAATTGACCCTGATACTGCACAATGGCATCTCCCGCGTGAACATCAGCCGTGCAGGCGGGAATAAACACCCAATCATAATCGGTCATCGGGTTTTCGGGATTGTCGAAATCGAAAATACCGCGATAGCCGTCAATTTCTTCATCAGTCA
>CAZBPB010000480.1:0-2101 GCA_964493565.1 uncultured Pleurocapsa sp.
GTCTTCGGTCATGCCAATGCCGGTATCTGACACCGTAAATAATACCTGCGTTCCCAATGAATCTGCTGTCAAACGGATGGTGCCGCTGACCGGGGTATAGCGAATGGCATTATCCAGCAGGTCGCACAGCATTGTGAACGCGCGTTCGCCGTCGGCAGAAATCTGCGGCAGGTCGTCGTCTGCCAGCATGATAATTTGATGGTCTTGAGTGGCGGCGCGGGGCAGCATTTCCTTGCGCGCCTGCTTGAGCAAATCTTTCGGCTGGAAGGAAAAAGGCTTAAGCGAGAACAGGCCGCGGCGCATGTCGTGCATCTGCTCGATGCTATCTAGCATTTTGAGCGCGGTTTCAGCGTATGGATTGACCCTTCCATTCTCGCTGGTCTGATCACGCAAGGTGGTGAGGATTGGCCTCATGAAGCCCGGAAAGCGCTGCAAGAGAACATCGGCGCTAGGTGTACCTTCGTGCGAGATATCGGTGCTGCGCTTGGGCAGTTTACCCGTGACGTTAGAAGAATCGGAAGATTCATCGGGGCTTGCAAGCGCGACTTCTTCAGAGAGCGCGCCAGTATCAAGACTACCCCTTGCGGCGAGAATTTCAGCGAATACAGCATCAAAGTCGGGCGCGTTACCGCTTTCGGCATCGTCGGGATGTACGGGGGCGGGGGGCATGTTCAGCACGCCAGTTTCGATGTCGTCAAACAGCGATTGCAGCAGTTCTGCATCGCCCGGTTCAAGTTGTTCAGAAGAGGGCGATGTATCTTTCGCTTCGAAGCTGCCGGGAAGGGCTTTGGATTCGGCGTCTAGCAAACGGGCATAGATATGCTCGTTTTCTTGCTCCATATTCTTGAGCAAGTCAATCACCTCAGTCAGGCGCTGCGCTGTCATGGGCGGCGCTGCCGTTTGCAGTTTAGAGAGCGTTTCTAGCGCTTGATCGACTTTTGCCATACTGCCACAGACCATTTCTGTCAGTAGAGATGATTAGACCTGCATTGATTATAGGCGGATGCTGCCGAATTATGCCCGATGGGTACACGAATTTTTCCTGAAGAAACGCCTAGCCCATGCCTTTTAGGCGGATGGTGACGGTTGTACCTTTCGTGGGTTCGCTCTCAAACTTGATTTCGCCGTCCATCGCTTTGACGATACCCATCGCCACAGGCACGCCGAGGCCGCTGCCTTTGTAAGAACGCACTAATTCGTTTTCGGAACGGAAATAGACAGTACCAAGTTTTTCCATGTCTTCGGGTGTGATGCCGATGCCGTTGTCTTTGACGGTGATGATCAGCGTGCTGCCATCAGCAGAGGCGCTGATAGTACACTCGCCGTTTTCGCCTTCATGGTAACGCAAACCATTTTCGACCAGCTTATTCAGCGCGCGCGCCAGAATTTCACCGTCCAGATCAAGCAGCGGCAGGCCAGAGGGAATATCAAGCGCCAGCTTGCGATTTAACTGCTCGGCGGTAGACTGCATGGCTTTTTCGGTCATACCCGCGATGTTTTTGAACATGTCCATCTTGGGCGACATTTTCAGCGTTCCGGCGCGGAGTTTGTTCATATCGGCAACATCTTGCATCAACGCTTCCATGCGGCGGGCGTTGGTGCGAACAACCTCCATGAACTGCTTTTGCATATCGGTGAGGCCACCCATGCCGATCATCATATCGGTGGAGCCGCGAATACTCGTCATGGGGGTGCGTAGTTCATGGATTGAGTGACCGAAAAATGCCGCCTGATCTTTCAGGAATGCCTCTTTATCGAATCCATCAGCGGGTTTTGCCTCAGGGAGAGGATGGGCTTCGGCTTCAGCTTTTGCCTGCACAAGCGCCTGTTGAATGGCTTCGATTTGTCCCGGCAGGCGGATTGGAATGATGGCGCCACTACGGGCGGCTGCCAGCAGTTCATCTACCAACCGCTGTGCCTGTTCAAACGCATCGCTCATTTTTCATTCCCCTTATCGGCTGCCACACTGAAGGTAAAAGCGCTGCCCTGCCCGACGACGCTCTGGATTTGAATCTGACTGCCCATTTGCTCTACAAGGCTGCGGGTGATGGCAAAGCCTAAGCCTGAGCCTTGCTGCGAACGGGTAAATTCATCATCGGCG
>CAZBPB010000480.1:2111-2962 GCA_964493565.1 uncultured Pleurocapsa sp.
CCTAGTTTTTGTAAGGCATCTGGCGAGAGGCCGATTCCAGTATCGGCGACGCTGAACTGGATGCGGGTGTCTTTAAGTGGGGCGCGCTCTACAGAGAGGGTGATGGTACCGCCATCCGGCGTGTATTTATAGGCGTTGCTGACCAGATTGGTGAGCACTTGCAGCAGGCGATAGTAATCCACGCGCATTACAGGAAGTTCCGGCGCAATTTGTTCGACATAATGATGCTTACGGGCATTGACCTGAGTCATGGTGGCTTCACGCAGCGCTTGCATTATGCGATCTACGCTGACGCTGGTTTCTTCCATCAGGAAATGACCGCTTTCGATGCGGCTGATATCTGCCAGATCACCGACCAGATTTTCCATTCGCCGTACTGTATCGCGCACGCGGTTGATATAGGTAACCTGTGGCTCTGGCAGGTTGTTATCAAGGAGCGCGAGATCGGCATAGCCAAGGATGCTGGTCATTGGCACTTTGAGATCATGGGCGACGATGCCGACAAACTCACTCTTGGCGCGGTCTGCTGCCTGTACCGCAGAATACAACCGCGCATTTTCAATCGCGTTGGCAGCGCGCGCGGCGATACGTTCAACGGTTTCCTGCTGATCAACGGTGAATGTACCTTCGCGGCGCAGAACAATTACGCCGATCACGCGCTGCTCCTGCTCGATTGGCACAGTGAGCAGCCCGTATTTGCCTTTACTTGTCGTGCTGGACTTGCGGGTTTCGACAACTTCCGCAACCTGCGGAAAGACCTTTTCTAGATAGATTGGCTGGGTTTCATCGGCGGGCAAGCCGAAGTGATACACGGCGGGAAACCTGCCATCCTGCATCATTGCCAGATGACC
>CAZBPB010000481.1:0-2960 GCA_964493565.1 uncultured Pleurocapsa sp.
CCAAGTACCCCGCTCCCCTCATTAATTTTGTATATCCCTGATGTTCCCCACTCCCTGATAGGCTTTCAGCCGGGTTTTTTACTTACCGGATAGCGGATAATGGTCTTCAATTTTTCAGGTGCGGCACGCCTAAAATCGCTCAAATAGATTTCATGATGCCTGTTATTTATAACGTAACCGCTTTCATCAATGAAACGATGTAAGCGATCAATGGTTGGCGGCTCTGCGCTGAAGGGGCCAAGATGCATGATCTGGGTAGATGTTCCCTCATGGTAAGTTTCAAGACGAATTTTCGGCAGCGAAATCAAGTCTTTTTTGCGACTGAGTTCAGCGCAAGCGCGCTCAACAGAATTAGAATTAACTATCTCTGGCTGCATGATCATCATCATCCACTGCCAATTTGACTTATCACCGTAATCGAACTGTGAGATGTCCTCTACCCACCAAAGCCCTTCAAGCGGCATGATGGGATAATCCACCCCCTGCTTCTTGAACCCAAATTTGAGGGCATAAGACAGCCCGTAGAGCGCAGCCAAGGCATCCTGATATTCTTGAGCAGTGTTCGGATCACCACGTCCATTAATAGCCAGATAGGATAGTGGTGGCACGTCTACCACTTGCGGCTGCTTTGCCGAAGCGGTGTAAAGATGCTTGAACTGCTTTTTGAGATCGATCATCTTGCTAACCTCACCCATCATCCCCTCTCCTCAGGCGGTTTATGGAGAGGGGATACAGAGAAAAGGACATTCACATGGTTTGTGCACCATTGATCGAAGCGCCAATTTCGACGTATTTGAGATAGTGATAGAGGCCGCTTAATTTAGGCGTTGTCGTAGGCTTGCTGAAGGATATGCGTGTCAATCTTACGCATTTGCAGCATAGCCTGAGTAACAGCGCCCGCTTTGACGGGATCAGGATCACTCATAAGCTTAAACAGCAGCGTGGGGACAATTTGCCATGAGAGGCCGTATTTGTCTTTGAGCCAGCCACACTGGCTTTCTTCACCACCGTTGGCAGTGAGCGCATCCCAGAGGCGATCTACTTCGGCCTGAGAATCACAGTTGACCATAAAAGAAACGGCTTCGGTGAACTTGAATTCAGGGCCACCATTCAAGGCGACGAAATGATGCTCATGAACTTGAAAAGTGACAGTGAGCGCCTGTCCTTCCCTACCGGGTATTTCGTCACCATAGCGGCTGATCTCTAGAATGTGCGCATCCTCAAAGGTAGATACATAGAAATTTGCTGCTTCTTCTGCCTGAGTGTCGAACCAAAGACATGGCTGAACTTTCTGCATGATTTCTCTCCTAAAAAGGTGTGTTGATTACGAATTTATGACACTGCTTAATGTCGTTCAAAGATGTAAATGGGATGGTATAAACCTCATCCCCTCAGCCCGATCCCAGCGCATGACTGAGGGGGTGCACACTGTACAAGCGTTCGAGACTGTCAATGTTTAGTCGCCGCCAAGCAATTCAGGCTGTGGCTGAATTGCGGGCAAGGATTCACCATAATCTGATTCTGACCCGTGAGCGACGTTATCGGCTCGAACATTCCGCAGAATGGTCAAGGACATCACCGTAAGGGCGATAAATGCGATGACACCGATAAGCGCGTTTACCTGCAGCGCGTGGGTGAATGCCTGATCGGCGGCGCTGAGTAATGCGTCGCCAACTGCAGGCGGGAGCTGCGCGGCAACATTGACCGCGCCGCCCAACGCTTCCGGAGAAATTCCAGCAGGCATGGTTTCGGCAAGCTGATTGCTAAAAATCAACATGCCAAGCGTGCCTAAAATGGCAATTCCCAGCGCGCCGCCCAGTTCTGCGCCGGTTTCGGCAATGGCCGAGGCCGCGCCCGCACGTTCAGGAGGCGCAGCAGCGACCACCATATCAATGGTCAAGGAAAAGGTAAGTCCAAAGCCTAGCGACAGGAACAGATTGCCGATAACGATCAACGCCAGAGAATTGACACCTATCTGCGTCATGAGCGCCAGCCCGACAGTGGCGAGGATGAGTCCCGTGGCGACGACGTAGGCGGTGCGGAAGTGCCGCACTAGTCTGGGCGAGACATTGGAACCGATAACCGAAATAATGGCACCGGGAAGTGACCATAAGCCGGCTTCTAATGGTGATAACCCTAGCACAAGCTGCAAATATTGTGCGGTGAACAAGCCAACAAAGTAGGTGATTAAAGACGCACTAAATGCAGGGACACGGAACAGTTTTAGATCGATCAAGGGATCGGGAAGTGTTCGCTGGCGCTGAATGAAAAGGATCAAGATGACCAGACCGAGCAACAGGGCGAATATTGATGTCGGGCCGATGCCAAACTCGGCAAAGTGTTTCACACCAAAGATCAAGGAGAGCACAGCCACAATTGACATGCCTGCGCTGAGGAGGTCAAACCGGCCGGGGTGCGGATCTTTGTATTCGGGTAGTATGAAAGGGCCCGCAATAAGCAATATGGTCAGGAATGGAATGGCGAGCAGAAACACCGAACCCCACGAGTAATTTTCGAGCAGGATTCCGCCAACTAATGGCCCGATGGCGCTTCCGGCAGAAAACCCCGATACCCAGACGCCGATGGCGACAGTTCGCTGGCGCGAATCAAGGAACATGTTACGAATGAGCGACATGGTAGAGGGCATCAAGGTAGCGCCAGCGATACCGAGCAACGCACGCGAGGCAATTAGCATCCCGGCAGTTTGCGAGGCGGCAGCCAAAATAGAAGCCGCGCCAAAGCCGACAGCACCTATGAGCAGCAACTTGCGGCGACCGATACGATCCCCAAGTGTTCCCATGGTGATCAAGGCGCCAGCGATCATGAACCCGTAAATATCGGTGATCCACAGAAGTTGAGATGTCGTTGGCTCAAGGTCTTCTGAAATAGATGGAATTGCCAGATGCAGTACGGTTAGATCCATCGCAATCAACAAGGTAGGCAGCATTAAAACAGCCAGA
>CAZBPB010000482.1:0-2948 GCA_964493565.1 uncultured Pleurocapsa sp.
TGACGCGATGCACCGCGCAGGCATGACGTGGGTGAAACGCCAGTGGCGCTTCCATCCGGGGCAGAATCCTGCTGAAGTAGCAGGTATGATCAACGACGCGCATGCGCGCGGTTTCCGCATTCTGCTGGGGATTGTGGGTGAACCCGGCTCGGTGCTGGCACCGGGATACTTCGATCAATATGCGGCCTTCGTAGGCGGCGTTGCCGCGCAGGGGGCAGACGCGATTGAAGTGTGGAACGAGATGAATATTGACCGCGAGTGGCCTTCGGGCAGCATCAATCCGGCGCTGTATACACAGCTTCTGGCGGCTTCTTATAACGCAATCAAGTCTAACAACCCGAACACGATGGTGATCAGCGGCGCGCCTGCCCCGACCGGATTCTTTCAGGGCTGCGGCGGTGGTGGCTGTGACGATAATTATTATGTGCAGGGGATGGCGGCGGCGGGCGCGGCCAGCTATATGGACTGCATTGGCGTTCACTACAACGAAGGGATTGTGCCGCCAGCGCAAACCAGCGGCGACCCGCGTGGCAACAGCAGCCATTATTCGCGCTATTTCAACGGCATGGTGAATACCTATTACCGCGCGTTTGGCGGCGCGCGCCCGTTGTGCTTCACTGAACTGGGATATTTATCGCCGGAAGGTTTTGGCCCGCTGCCCCCCGGATTTGAATGGGCGGCTGGCACCGATGTGGGTGAACATGCCGCATGGTTAGATCAAGCAGTGAGTATGGCGGCGCAGAGCGGTCGCGTGCGTTTACTGATCATCTGGAACGTGGACTTTGCCGGATACGGCGCAGATCCGCAGGCGGGATTTGCAATCATCCGTCCGGGTGGTGGATGCCCGGCGTGCGATGCGCTTGGGAGTTAAGCAGCGGCGCAACTCTTACTCAAGGGGCGCAGCACGCTGCGTCCCTACAGCCTCAGGGAGGGTAATCCACTAGCGATAGGTTGGTTTTGAACCATCGTTAGGGGGCGCGACAGAGGAATGAGAGATAGCTTCACTCCCATCCTTTCCCTTTCAGCCTAGGGAAGGGGAGGCAAGCATAAGGACGGAAAGTTTTAGGATTGTTTTGTGGGGGCGAGCTGTTGGCTCGCCCGATTAGTTTTGTAGAAAGATCATTGTTCAAACCCGTATGACCATCGAACCTCAAGACTCTGAACATCCGTCATCTGGTGGCAAGCTAGGCTGCTGGATGACCGGCCTGACCACATTTGCCTGTGCCGCTGCGCTGATCTGCGCGGGGCTGTTTTTGCCGCCTGTGCGCCTGTACGACAAATTATTCGGGCCGCAGTATACGCCGATGCCGCAACCTGCGTCATCAATCAGCGCCGATGGCTTTACGCTGACGCTGCTGGAAGGCGGTGACGGCACTTTTGGGGCAGCGGTGGCCGCTAGCGAAGGAAGCGCGCCTCGCACTAACCCCGGCATTCAGCATTACGACCACAGGCACGCTTCCTGACCGGCTTGAGGTGGCGCTGGCGCTGCCCACTGGGGCGAACCCGGCGCTGGTAGATGTGATGGGCTGGAACGATGGTGAAGCACCCGCCTATTTATCATCACAGATACGGGATGGGGCGGCGGTGGTTGAGGGACAGGAACTGCCACAGCATGTGGCGCTTTATGAGGCATTCGCGCCGACGCAGCCTGTGGTTTTAGTGACTTATGAGGTGACGCAAACGCTGCCGCCGAATGTTGCCAATGCTGCCAGCGTGGTTGCGCCAGCAGGCCTGCAGCCGACGACTAGCGGCAGCCTTACCGGAAGCCTTGCGCCGGGGTTTGATCTGAGCGCGGCATACCGGGTGACGCCGGTGGTACGCAATTTTGCCGACCCGCGCGCGGTGGATACGGGCACGATTGAAACACTCTTAAGCACGGCGGCGCTGCGGAACGCTCATGCAGACCAACTGGCGGCGTTCGCCTCGGCAGGGTATGACGGCGTACTGGTTGATTATCGGGATGTGCCGCTAGAACAGCGCGATAATTTTTCGGCGCTGATTGCCGCTGTGTCTGAGAACCTGCATAACACAGGGCTGCTGCTCGGCATCACCCTGCCGATGCCGACACGCGGCGCAGACGGCGGATGGGAGATATCTGGATATGACTGGGCGACGCTGGGCGGGCTTGCCGATTTTGTGCAGGTGCGGATAGACCCGACATCGAACATCTGGACGGGCGAGCCGGCTATATCACTCGATGACCTGCAAGCGTGGCTGGTGAGTGTGGTTGATCGTGCTAAGCTGCGACTTACGATCCCGGCGCTTTCGCTACGCGAGGTGAACGACACGATTGCACCCATCGGGCTGGAGCAGGCGCTTTCGGCGCTGGGCGACGTGACTGTAGAAGCAGCATCGGCGGCGGCTGACGGAATCATTCGCCCCGGCGAGACGTTTCGTGCGCGGCTGGATGGCTACACCGCCGTGCAGGGCATTGATGAAAACAGTCATCTACCGTATATAGACTATGGCGACGGGATAAACCCGCCCGTTAGCCGCGTATGGCTGACCACGCCATCGGGGCTGAATGCGCGTTTTGCCTTGATTGCGTCGTATGCGATTGGCGGGGTGGCATTTGATGATTTGATCAACGCGGGGGTAGCACCCGGTGTAGTGGATGCGGTTTCAACCTATCGTTTAGGGCTGCCTTCGGCGGTGAGCGATGAGCCGTTGGCGCTGCGCTGGACGATTGAGAATGCGGACGGAGAGCGCGAAGAAGTGGTGACGCGGTTGGACGAGCCGCTGGTTGCCACGATTACAGCGCCGGAAGGCAATTACGCGGTGAACGCGGCGATAGTGAGTGGGGGACAGGCTCAGGCGCAGCGGGCAGGGGCGGCAGTGGCAGTGTTTGTGCCAACGATGACCTATACGCCGTCACCAACGCCGACCCTTACACCGACACCGACGGCTACGCCAACGGCAGTACCCGCGCAGGTGCAAGTGGTGTCGGT
>CAZBPB010000483.1:0-457 GCA_964493565.1 uncultured Pleurocapsa sp.
GCGCCCGCGTCCATCGCCCGCCGCGCCAGCGCCGGGCCGTCCTCATCGGGTAGGTTGGGCGGGAAATCCGGCGGCAGCCCCACCGCCAGAATATGCCATATTTCCCCGATGCTGGTTTTCCCCGCATGCAGTTCCGCGCCTAAAAGCGCGGTGAAATCGTCGCTGCGATAGGGCGTTGTGTCGGTGATCGGGTACTCATACTGCTGCATGAAATGATCGGTAAGCGAGAGAAAATCGTAGCCCATTGAGCGATAAAACGCGCATACCTGTTCAGGCGTTTTTGTGCCATCCGACTGCGTTGAATGGGTATGCAGGTTGCCCCGCCAGAACTTGCCCGGCTTATTGAAAGGAAGATGGTTCATGCTTGGTCTCAGTTTTTAATGCGTGAGCTTAACTCCCGCCTGTGATATTTTGCCGTAGGGACAAGGCATGCCTTGTCCGTCGCCTTTATGTATGA
>CAZBPB010000483.1:467-2947 GCA_964493565.1 uncultured Pleurocapsa sp.
TTGTTCAGCGTCATTCACCTTGAATTGAGTTTCGCCAGTTCCCCAATGTCCTACACTGGATACATCGCGTGCTATCTTATCAGGGTCATCTAGTTCACTTAGGGGAATATCAATTGTAATTTTCAGATTTTTTGACATGAGTTCAATTTCGCAGAAATTTTTGCCGTGACGATATGCAATATAGAGCTTATTGGCGGTCTCAATAATTTCTCCATCTTCAGTAGCATAACCAAGAATCCCTTCCCTTATCATGTGAAATAGGTTTACGACGGATTCTTTTTTATCATTTAAATGGAGGCTAACGGTGTAATTAGGCTTTTCAATTTGTTCAGTATCATTTGCTTGCTCAACAACCACGATTGAACGGTTTTGTCGTGGTTGACCGTAAACTTGCTCTATAAAGAATAAATCGTCGCCATATAAAACGTATCGCCACAGCTCAATGCCATCGCCCATGCGCTTCACGGCATGCGTGTCCCACTTAGCGAATGATTGTGCGATGATGAGAAGTCTAGGGTTGTCCCATGATATTTCAATTTGAGGGCCGAGCGTTCTTTGAGCAGCAACAATAAAATCACCGCGATGATCTACCAACCAATTGAGATAGTAAAGCCCTTGATTAATGGCGCTTTCTTTTTCTTCGCGCTTGTATTCGATAATCGTTGGTGAACCATTGCCATCTAGCCCAAGCGTATCTATTCTGCCTGGCTGTTCACCCCAAATTGCGTATTCTGAAGCGACAAAGCGAATGCCAAATAGGCTGGGCAAGTTTTCTTCTACAATCTTATGGAGATCGCGCTCAAGAGGAAATCGCCCCGCAGGGATTTGATGAGTCTTTGATAGAGTATCAATCTTAAAAAGCGGCACAATAAATCCCCTTCTTAATGGGTAGGTGAGTGATGGAAGTCAGCCTTGCAGAAATATCCCTGCAAGGCTGAAAGTCTACATCTCCGGTGTTCGCTTGTGCCATTCGGTGGCTTGCTCATAGGCGTAGCCAACCTTTAAGATCGCTTCTTCGCCAAATGCCGGCCCGATCAACTGCATCCCAATGGGCAGGCCGCCCTGATCAAAGCCGCAGGGTTGGCTCATGCCGCACACGCCGGCAAGGCTGGCCGGCAGTGTGAACACATCTTCCAGATACATCGCCAGCGGGTCAGAACTGTTCTCGTCAATGCGGAACGCGGTCTTAGGCGTAGTCGGCGCGGCGATCACATCTACTTTGCTGAAGGCCTCGTCAAAATCGCGCTTGATCAGCGTGCGTACCTGCTGCGCCTTGCCGTAATAAGCATCGTAGTAACCGGCAGACAGCGCATATGTTCCCAGCATGATCCGGCGCTTCACTTCCGCGCCAAAGCCTTCGCCGCGTGTGGCCTTGTAGGTAGACCACATATCGCCTTTTTCGACGCGCACGCCGTAGCGAATCCCATCATAACGCGCCAGATTTGCGCTGGCTTCGGCTGGCGCGATGATGTAATACACCGGAAGCGCATAGCTGGTATGTGGCAGGCTCACTTCGATAATTTCTGCGCCTAAGGCCTTCAACTGCTCAATGGCCGCGTGTACAGATTTTTCAACATCGTCTTGCATGCCGTCTATGAAATATTCTTTCGGCACGCCCACCCGCAGCCCCCGAATATCGCCGGTCAGGTTGGCGCGGTAATTGGGAACTTCAGCGGGCAGGCTGGTCGCATCTAGCGGATCATGTCCGGAGATCACCTGTAAAAGCTCCGCCGCATCTGTAACCGTGCGCGCCAATGGCCCGGCGCAGTCCAGCGATGATCCGAAGGCCACCAATCCGTAGCGCGAAACCCGCCCGTAGCTAGGCTTCAAGCCTACCACGCCGCAGAATGCCCCCGGCTGGCGAATACTGCCGCCCGTATCTGTGCCTAATGCGCCCAGCGCCATGCTCGCCGCAATCGCCGCCGAACTGCCGCCGCTGCTGCCGCCCGGAACCCGCTCCAAATCCCACGGGTTGCGGGTGATCTGATACGCTGAATTTTCAGTGGACGAACCCATCGCAAATTCATCCATATTCAGCTTGCCCAGCATCACCATGCCCGCATCTTCCAACCGCTTGACGCAGGTGGCGGTATACACCGGCTTATAGCCGCTCAATATCTTCGATCCGCAGGTGGTTTCGATGCCCGTCGTAGACAGCACATCCTTAATCGCCAATGGGATGCCTAATAGTGGGCGATCATCACCGTTGGCGCGTGCTTCATCGGCGCGTTTGGCATCAGCGAGCGCGCGGTCTGCCGTCACCATCAAGAAGGCTTGAATTTGCGGATCAACCGCCGCGATACGCTCTAGATAGGCTTTCGTCAGATCAACCGCGCTGATCTCCCCACTGCGCAGCATCTCCCGCGCCGAAGTGAGCGTTAAATCAATCAGGTTCATACATTTTTCCCGGTGATAAGGGTTTTTACGCTAACGCGGCAAAGTATAGCACAATCCTTGCGGGGCAGGCGGGGTGCTATCAT
>CAZBPB010000484.1:0-2925 GCA_964493565.1 uncultured Pleurocapsa sp.
AGCATTCATCGGGGCAAAGCCTTACCATGCAGCTTACGGGCGCGGCGTGAAGATTATCGGCGCAACCAGCCATTACGTGACGGCTGAACTGGACGCGGGGCCGATCATTGAACAGGACGTGATCCGCGTGAATCACAAAGATTCGGTGGATGAATTGATCCGTAAGGGTAAAGACGTAGAAAAGCTGGTGCTTTCGCGGGCGGTGCTATATCACCTGCGCAAGCAAGTGCTGGTCTATAAAAACAAAACGGTGGTATTCGGGTAATTCAAGCGAAACGGCGGTCAGCAGACCGCCGTTCGGAATCAGGGAAAACAGGACTAGCCAGCGCCCGTCGCTGCATCTATCCCTCGATTAGCAGAGATTCGGGATCTTCGATCAGTTCTTTCACACGCACAAGGAAGGTTACGGCTTCGCGACCATCTACAATGCGGTGGTCATAACTGAGAGCGACGTACATCATCGGGCGAATCACTACCTGACCATCGAGCGCGATGGGACGCTGCTGAATCTTGTGCAAGCCAAGAATAGCAACCTGCGGCGGGTTCAGAATCGGCGTGCTCATCAGCGAGCCAAACACGCCGCCATTCGTGATCGTGAACGTGCCACCACGTAATGCTTCCAGCGAAAGCGTGCCTTTTTGCGCATCCTGAGCAAAACGCTTGATTGCGCTCTCGATAGCCGCAAACGACATGCGATCTGCATCGCGCAGCACCGGCACCACAAGCCCTTCCTCTGCCCCGATCGCCACACCGATGTCATAGTAATGCTTGAGCACCATCTCGTCGCCCTGAATTTCGGCGTTCAATCGTGGATTCGCCTTCAACGCGCCGACCGCAGATTTGACAAAGAATGATGAGAAGCCCAACCCAACGCCATATTTTTCTTTGAAGGATTCCTTCCGTTTTTCGCGAATGGACATCACCGCGCTCATATCAATCTCATTGAAAGTCGTGAGCATGGCTGCGGTTTGCTGAGCTTCGACCAGCCGCGCAGCAATCGTGCGGCGGCGACGGCTCATCTTCACGCGATCTTCGCGGCGAGTCTGGTCACCATTTAGGGCAGGATACGGTATTTCTTTCTCGCTATTGGTGACAGCGGGCGCACGCGGCGGCTCCTGACGTGAGTTGATATAACGCTGTACATCCTGCTTATTTACGCGCGCACCCTCTGAGGGAACATCGTGAATATCTACCTGAGCCTCATCAGCCACCCGACGGGCGACAGGCGTTGCACTCATCAACGCAGCCGTTCGCCGACGCTTCAACAACGGGGGCAGCTTCTTTCGCGGGCGCGGATACGGGGCGAGTCGCGCTTTCTTCAACCATTCCCAATACGTCGCCAATTTTCACGTCTGCACCCGCTTGCTGGATCACTTTCGAAAGGGTGCCATCTTTCTCTGCGCCTACCTCGAGATCGACCTTTTCAGTTTCTAGAACGACGACGGCTTCTCCAACCTTAACAGAATCGCCTTCATTTTTCAGCCAGCGCGCCACCGTCGCCTCAACGACCGACTCGCCAAGTTCTGGCACTACAATTTCAAACGCCATGTTTCACCTTGCTTTCGTTTCCATTGTTGACGGCGGCCTGCTGGGAAACGCCCAACACCTGTTCGATCAATCTTGCCTGATTGACTAAATGCCAAGCCGATGAACCTTCCGCAGAACTGGAATTGCGCGGACGCGTTATTCCCTTCAATGCCCAGCGCCCGGAAGCAAGACCGGTCAAATAAGGACGCGCAAATTCCCACGCGCCCATATTTTCCGGTTCTTCCTGCGCCCACACCAGCATTTCCGCCTGTTTGTAGTTCTCCATCACATCTGCAATTTCATTGATTGGAAATGGGTACAACTGCTCTACGCGCACGATAGCAATATCGGCGCGGTTCTTATACGTTTCGCTGTTCACCAGATCAACGTACAGCTTACCGCTGACCAGTATGACACGGCGTATAATATCGGGATCCGCCTTGCCTACCTCATCATCAATTACAGGCTGCCACTTGTTATTAACCAGTTCATTCAGCGAAGAATTGACCAGCGCATTACGCAGCAAACTTTTCGGAGTCAGTACGATCAGGGGAAGCGGGTCGCTCTTCAGAAGCAGCGCCTGACGGCGAAGCAGGTGGAAATACTGCGCGGCAGTGGTTGGATTGGCAACGCGCATATTGGTTTCTGCCGCCATTTGCAAGAAGCGTTCCGGCCTCGCGCTGGAATGATCTGGCCCTGCGCCCTCATATCCATGCGGCAGAAGCAAGACCAGCGACGGCGTTTGCCCCCATTTAGCGCGCGCGCTAACCAAAAATTCGTCAATGATCACCTGAGCGCCGTTGTCAAAGTCACCATACTGGGCTTCCCATAACACAAGGCGACCGGGTTCCTGAACGTTGTATCCGTATTCAAAGCCTAGTGCCGCCGATTCTGAAAGTGGGCTGTTGTGAATTTCGTAGGAAGCCGCCGCCTGTGGCAATGCCTGTAATGGTACGTACTGCGCGTTGGTCTTGTAGTCATGAAATACTGCATGACGCTGGCTGAAAGTACCGCGCTCACAATCTTGACCGGTCAAACGAATGGCAATAGCATCAGCCAGAATACTGGCCATTGCCAGGTCTTCCGCTTGCGACCAGTCAATGGTTCTGGCAGCAGGATCATTCAGCGATTCCTGCCGACGTTTTACCACCTTTTGCAGTTTTGGATGCAGGGTGAAGTTCTCTGGAAAATCTAGAAGCGAGGCATTTAACTCTCGTAAGCGGGCCGCGGAAAAGGCAGATTTTGTGCGTTTAGCAGCACCAGCAGGGGGCGGCACCGGTCGTTCATTGATCAGGTCTTTTTCAAGATCCAGCTTTTCCAGCACGTTTTGCAGCGTGTCCATTTGCGCGTTCAAGATCGCATCCGGTTCGCCAGACTCCAGAATACCACGTTCGACCA
>CAZBPB010000485.1:0-2916 GCA_964493565.1 uncultured Pleurocapsa sp.
ATCTGTATATCCGCGCCACTTAATGTCCGTCCCGCTTCCTGACCAAACTCATTATGCCAGTAAGCGCCGGAAAGGGTATAGCCATTGAATGTATGCCTGTAGGGGATTCCCGACAATCGGTGATCGGAGAATGCGCTTGAAATCTGGCGTTCCTCAAGTACATATACTCCGGTGGACAGAGATTGCGAAACTGCCGCGCTCACGCTCCAGATCACTTGATCACCATTGAATACATATAACTGCTGCGTATGGCGATTGATCTCGAGCCTGTCTGCAAGGGCGTCATTTTGTGAGTGCAAATTCGCTTCACGCCAACGCACTGCCTCAGTCCAGCCGATCAGCGACGTATCTAGTAGATTAGCAACACCTAACCAGCGCACACCTTGCACGTCAAGGCTATCAATCATGTGTAAAACACCGCCATGTCCAACTCTCGAAACAAGGGATGCGGATGGCGAACACCATTGACGAATTGCGGCTACCGGAGCAATCACCTCTACTGGACACCGGATCTCGGGCACGAAAGATTCAGCGCCGAAATCGGCCATTGGCTGCACTGCACTACGGCTAACAATACCCTGATTAAGGGAATAAGTTGTCTCCGAACTGCTGTTAATTTGCACCACGCTATCAGGAATCAGGCAAGACATCACGCCATCAATGTCGTTCCTCAACGGGGTTGAAACCAAAACCCGGCCAAATGCCGTTTCCGTCCCGGCGACTGACGGCGAAACTAGTCCCAATGCGTTGATCAACTTTACATTTGTCAAGCCGTATACGCTGATACCCGCAACCTGTAAAAACTGCCTCCTTGATAACATCGTTTTAGCTCACCGTGACCATCACCGAATGTGCGGCAAGCGACGAATATGTACGTACACGTAATCCATATTGTCCATTACTCGGCGGTGTCCACTCCAACGACCAGGAGGCCATCTGATTTATCTCAACATGTATTGGGATGGAAAACCAATCCCCATCATCTATGCTCAGTTCAATTGAGGAGATAGAGTCGTTGACCGCAATTGCCAGACCTTGAATCTGTACCTGCTGGCTTAACACCTCACCCTGCTTTGGTGATGTGATCCATGTAATATTTTCAGCAGCTATTGGCGGGCTAACCACCTCAGTGACCCATTCAATACGTTCTACCCAGCGCGGCATATCACATGCCGTTAGCCCGGGAACAATAAGCCTTACAGGAAAGCCCTGTTCAAGGGTAAGAAGATCTCCGTTAAACTGTGTCGCAAGCATTGCATTTTCAAGTCTGGCGGCGGGCAAAGCCAGCCGATTACCATCAGCGCTATAGATGATGGCGCTATTCGCGTCCGGTTGAAGCTGCGCTTCAAGAAGTAAATCAGTCAGCGCTATCCCGCGCCATTCACCAGAAAGTAGATGTTCGGGGTGCCCCGGTTCCGTTACACAATAAAGGGCAGCCCGCGTAGTTGAAGTGGAAAGCCGATTTAGATCATCATAACCAAACACTATCGCCTGCTGTACGCGTCCATACATGGCAAACGACCACATAGAAGGAGGCAATGGCGCATGGCGAGTTATGGCAAACGGTCTACACACAGTGATGGGGATTTGTATAAGCAGCCGGAGGGAAAATCATGAAGTAGTGGCGGTGTACCTATCAGAATTGCAGCGCGGCTTCAACGCACTTGGCACCATTTACGCCTACAATTGCGCCGTGCCGAACACCGGCCGGGATATCCAGCCTATCACCAGCCCGCATCTTCACCTTTTGGTTACTATCAGGGAAAGTGATTTCAAGCTGACCTTCAATTAAGAACATTACCTTATTATAGCCGTGGCTGCGCACTGCATAGCGGTAGTTGGGGGTATTGTCCCAAACGTACGGTCGCAAACCTTCCTTTTGCATCATTCGCGATATGATCGAAATGGTAGGGTGCTGTCCGCCAGTCCAACGTGTTATGCGAACAGCCTGCTGCTCAATTGCCATTAATGCAATGCTCCCGCTAGGATTTTGTTACACCCATGAATGATACCGCAATATATATACTTGCCAACCCTACGATTACCGATCTGAGGGATAAACTTGTATGATTCCAGCGTAAGGTAGGCTAACCGCAAAATTTCTCAGCAACCAGCCGATCCAGCAGGGCAAGTTCTTCGTGATCACTTCGGACTTCACCGTTCAAGCGAGCGGTTCGCAGGCGTTTCAATAACTGTGTATAGCATGGCCCGGGAGTAAGCCCGCGCATACGCAAAGTTTCGCCGTTCGTTATCGGATGTACATAACGCCACGTCTCAAGATATTGCTGTATACGCTCTTGTGCCAGCGAGCCATCCAGCCAAACAACTGCAGTCTGCAAGGCAATCTCTGGCTTGCCTTCAAGCAGTTCCACTACCTCCGCAGGCGTCAATTCAGGTTGAGCTAAAACAATTGCACTGGCGAGCAATTCCGCAGCAGCCGTGAGGGATCGCATTATGGTAGCGCCTAGCGCAAGCCGCTTTGCAATATCGTGCATATTCTGCGGAGGCAGCTCTGCCAACCAAATATGCCAGTACAACGAAGGTAAACCCCCATACATTTCCCGCGCTAGTTGAAATTTCCTTGACGTCTCGGCGGTAAAAAATAAGGCGGCATGGATAGCTGGCAAAATACCTCGCTCAGAAAGCGCGAGCAGCGCCTTCTCAGGTTGATCTTCAGTTAATTGCAAGTCCAGTTCGCCCGTGATACGTTCACCGGTTAACCGGGCAACTAATGGCAGTGCCGTTTCAACTAGCCTGGCTGTGCGCTCTTCAATTTCAAAACCAAGCCGGTGTTCAAAGCGTACGGCACGCAGAATGCGCGTGGGATCATCTACAAAACTCAGGCTGTGCAGCACCCTGATCAGATGTGCCTCAAGATCGTGCAACCCACCAAAATAATCCAGTATTTCGCCTAGA
>CAZBPB010000486.1:0-2905 GCA_964493565.1 uncultured Pleurocapsa sp.
TTAGCTAATGCATATGCTCATGTTGATTCCTTAGCGCGAAAAGATTCGCCTCTAGCCTCTATTACTGATTCAAGTAGATTGCTAATTAATCAAGAGTGGGAATTACCACTTGAAGGTCAAATTAGGCGTTATATAGACGAAACAAAAATCAATTTTGAGCGTATTACCCTTCGCAGTTTAAGTAATATGATCAAATCCATCACTTTAAGTCGATTTTTACAGGCAAACGAATTAGTTATCTCAAGTTCAAGATATGGCGGAGTTCCATTAATTGAAGCTCCGACTTCATGGCAGTATCTTGTATGGAAATATGAGTATGATGTTGCTCGTTCAATATCTCCTGAAGAAACTAAACACTCCTTGATCATGAAAGCCCTGCAAACTCCAATGTCCAATCAACTAGCATTTATAGGAAACGTGCCAGACAATGTACTCATAACTCTACGGAATGAAGGCGCTTTGGCTGATTTGCGTGAGATTGTTTGGGATGGAATAAAACAGGTTGATAATGCTAGTGAAGATACCTTTAATGAAGTAGCAGAGCAGGTGATGAACAATCTAACCAATGCTTTTAACGGTCACAAATCTAGACTGGATGATCTTTCATCTTCAAGAAAGAAATTTTACGGATTCGATGTATTGCCATGGATTGTTACCGGTACTTTCGCTATGGTGGCTGCTGGTACAGGAAATCCTATTCTACAAATGGTGGCTACAGGCATAGGCTTAGCCGGAACAGTTTCTGCTAAAGATCTAATTGCTCGCTGGAAAACACATCAGTTAGCAACAGATGAATTAAAAAGAAGCCCTATGGGAATTTTAATGCGCTACTCCAAGTAAGTCGTTTCTGCTGTGTTCACTAGAGTAATCTACGATTTTTCGCTCAAATCTGCCCGTAATTCAGCCCGTATAACTGAATCGTGTCCGCCACAATCGATTGGGTGCCGACGATGGAGTTCAACAGTCAACACTTTCCGTTCACGCCGCCGCTTCACCCCGCAGCGCCCAGAACGTCCACAACGCGCTTAGAAAATCGAATACTGCGAAGAGCAGCAGGTTGATCGGTGCAAGGTTGAGGACAACCAGCAAGATGATCGCCAGCGTAACCCCAAAACGGGCATGTACTGTCCAGGGATAAAACGCCTTCAGGTTGGCGAGTGCGGCGCGGGTGAAAAAGTAGCCAAGCACAAGTGAAAGCACACCCACCACGCGAATCCACGGCTCAACCGGCGGCGCAAAACCCAGCAGCGAGAGGATAACGCCGGGGATGATGAGCAATCCTGCCCACTCAGGCGCGCGTTTTTCATGGTGTCCCTTTTACAGCGTCAATGAGATATAGCAATTCATTATATCTCGCTGGTGAAAAGGGATGTTTTCACAAATGAACAGGGCGCGATATATCGCGCCCCTACCAATCCTTCTCCGTGTCCTCTGTGTCTCTGTGGTTCAAACTCTCTAAATCTGCTCGTAGTTCAGCCCGTATAACTGGATGGTACGGTCACAATCGACAGGGTGCCAAATTCTATTTATCTTGGCTCAGTCCAGTTAAAGGAAGTCTCTTTACCTGTCTGTAAATTTTCTAGACTTCGGCGTAAAGTTACTACCATACCACTGATAGTTTCCTCTATTAGGTAGCCTAGGTTAATTTTATCTTCAGCGTTCAAAAGTTTTTGTGGTTCTGGCGACACCCTTAATTCAACAATCCTCACAATGACACTGTTAGGCATTAAAGGGACATTCGCCAGCCCAATTCCTTCATGTATACCATTACGAAGGCGTCGATAAAATTCATCTTCAAGTCCTTCAGGGAAAATTGGGTCAAAGCGCGGGTCGATTTCTACGCTTCCATACATAGCAGCAGAGGTTTCCATCTCCACTGTCATTTGAATCTCAATATCTGACGCCAGATCGCTATTCGACGTGTAACGGCAAATGACGGTTTGCTCCGCTGTTATCATAGATGTTCCCGCGATTTATCCCTCTAAATCTGCTCGTAATTTAATCCGTATAGCTGGATGGTATCGGCGACGATAGATTGGGTGCCGACGATCAGAATGGTGCCAGTCGTGCCTGCCAGCGATTTGGCGAGGTCGAGCGCGGCGGGCAGATCGGGCGCAAAACGGCTGTCATCGTTGAAGCGGCGGGCGGTTTCCAGCGCCATTTCACGCTCCGGCCACACCAGCGACACATTGCGCGGCGTCTCGGTCAGGATCAGCGTTTCGGCGGCGATGCCCATCTCTTTGTACACGCCCAGAAAATCTTTGTCTTCGGGAATGCCGACGATGGCGATCACCGGGTCGCTTAGTGCAGGCTGCAAACTTTGCGCCAGCGCCGCGGCAGAGGGGCCGTGTACCGCGCCATCCACAAATACCAGCGGCGAGTCCTGCAATTTTTGCATCCGTCCCGGCCAGATCACGGTGGATAAGCCCTCGCGCACGCGCTCGACATATTCGGGCGATCCGTGGGGGATGCCAGGCAAACGCGCGTGGATGTTGCCCGCGCCCTGCACCGCCAGCGTGGCATTTTGCACCTGATAGCGCCCGTGTAAGGGCAGGTCAATTTCGCCGTAACGGGTCAGGCTCATACGGAGGCCAGTTGCAGTATCGCCCAGATACACGCCGGTATCCTGCGCCGCCAGCCAGAAAAACTCGGCATCCAGCGCGTCGGCTTCGGTTTGCAGCACATTCAGCACTTCGGTGGATTGCGACACGCTGTAGGCATAGCTGTAGGGCTTGATGATGCCAGCCTTGTGCCAGGCGATGCGTTCAACCGTCGGGCCAAGTTGGTGCGGATGTTCGAGCATGATCGGCGTGAACAGCGAGAGCTTGTTGGGCACAGTGGCGATGTCGTCAAAGCGCCCGCCACGCCCGACTTCCAGCACCGCAGCATTCACGTTTAGCTCGTC
>CAZBPB010000487.1:0-800 GCA_964493565.1 uncultured Pleurocapsa sp.
CTAGGATCGATTGCGCACGCTTGTTATGATTCAAGCGTATTGCAAGGTGGTCGTTATCGTGCAAATTGATTGGCAGCGCGTCGCCCCGGTTCTGGTCAGCATCGGCATTATTATTCTGGTTGCAATCGTTCGCAGCTATTCGCGGGCGCTCACGGTGATTCTGGCAACTATGCCGATCAACATCCCTCTTGCGATGTACATCGTTTCCAGCGGCAATCCCGAAGACAAAGAAGGCTTTGCCGATTTTGTAGGTGGCTTGATCATTGGCTTGATACCCACCATTTTCTTCCTGTTCATCGCCTATTTCACGGCGCGGGCAGGCTGGGGCATCTGGTCAATTCTGATTGCTGGCTATATCGGCTGGGCAATCTGCCTGGGAGTTGTGCTGCTGGTGCAGCGGCTGATTGCCGGATGACGCGGCTATAGGCATTTATCAGAAGGTTGCAGCGTGAAAAGTTTGAATCGTTTGCCGTTAGGTCAGCGGCGATTTGTGTTCTTCATGATCTTCATCGGCGGGCTGCTGGTGATCGGAGCGATCACACTGGCGCTGGTTTCCGGCGCGCTGAACAGCGGGCGCTCGATGCCAGTGTCGCTGGTGCCGGAAGTGAGCGTTGGCGTGCTGGCTGAACTGCCGGACGCTGACGCGTATCCGGCGGCAGTGGCGGTGGCGGACGATGGCAACGTTTATACAGGCAGCTTTTCCACTGGCGCGGTGTGGTCAATTCAACCGACGGGTGACGTGGTTGAGGTAGATGGCGGGCGCGGAATTATCGGGGCGGTTAGTGGGATTGCTCTGCTGC
>CAZBPB010000487.1:810-2899 GCA_964493565.1 uncultured Pleurocapsa sp.
GGATGCTGGCGATACTGACCCGCGAACCTCTGGCGGGGCGATCTGGCGGTTGACGCTGGAAGGCGACCTGATGGGTTATGGTGAACCGGCAGATGGCGATGGCTTTATCGCGCTGAACGATGTGGCACTGGACGGGCAGGGTAATTTCTACGTGAGCGATTCCGGACGCAATCAGATTTTGCGTTTTATCGCGCCAGAAGACGAGGTTGAACCGGTGGGCGAGGTGTGGTGGACGCCGCCATCTCCGCCTGAAGGTAGCAGCAGCGCGGTGGTGGGGGTGGCTTATGACGCGGGTAATGACAGCTTGATCGTGACCGATCCTGAGACCAACACGATTTACCGGGTGAATATCGAAGATGGCGCAACAGCGGTACTTTACCAGTATCCGGGAGGAACCACGCCGCCGGGGTTTGACGGCGCGGTAGTGCTGCCGGATGGCACATTGTATGTGGCGGCGCTGGGGCAAAATGGTGTTGCCCGTGTGGATACGGAAAACAACGAACTGGATTATATTGCAGGGCTGTTTCGCGGTTCCAGCGATGTTGAGTATGATACCGCCAATAACCGGCTGATCGTGCCGAATTTCGACCAATCGGCGCTGGTGCTGCCGCTGACTTCGCCATCACTGCCATTTACGATTGATTATATTCAGTTCAGTGATGAGTAAGAGCCGTAGGCAAAACGCCTATTGCAGCGTTTTAGCGCCAACATTAGTATTGCGAAGGTTTGCAACAGGCCAGCCTATGCAGACAGTTTGAATTTGAGGTTGCTCAATCAATGAATGACGAATTTTATCAGGACGAACCGACGCCGGATCATTTAGCCGATACGGGCAAGGTGGAAACCATTCGTCCTGCTGCTTCAGGCGGAAAGCGCGGCATCGGGGCGCTGCTGATGGTGGGCGCGCTGGTGCTGACCGGCGCAACCCTGCTGGTGTTGATGCTGCCCGGCCAAACCCCGCCGACTCCTGATAATGGTGTTGTAGAAATAATAGCGACGAGTGATCCGGCACTGCTGGTGCAGCCAAGCGCCGAATTTGTGCAGCCGACAGCGCTGCCTCAGATTGCGGTTCAGCCAACGCTTGATCCGCAGTTAATGGCGGCGCTGCTGAACCAGCCTGTGGCTTCTGAGCTGGCATCAGTTCAGAATGCAGGCTTTAGCATGGTGCGCGATACGTATAACCCGTTCACCATCATCCCAGACCGCCCGCGCTCTGAAGTGATCCAATACGAAATACAATCTGGCGATACCATTTTCAGCATCGCCGAGCGTTACGGGCTGAAGCCAGAGTCAATTGCCTGGGCCAATGACCGCAGCATCATCGGCGGCTTACGGCCGGGGCGGATGATCAACATTTTGCCGGTAGATGGCGCATTGTGGACAGTACCTTCCGAGCAGACCGTTCAGCAAATTGCCGAACAATTCCGCGTAGATGCTTACGCGATTATTGATTCGCCGTATAACGACCTGTTCAGCGCCGAGCCAACATCGGTGCTGCCGGTGGGCACGCTGGTGGTGGTTCCCGGCGGCGAAGCCGAGCAGATTACGTGGACTGCGCGGGTTGAAACCCGTGATACCTCGACCAACGGTGCGCAAAATTCAAGCGCGTCTGGCGGACAGATCATTTTTGAGCCGGGCGACCCCGGAAGCTGCGGCTGGGTGGATAACCCCGGCAACCCCGGCACATGGTCATACCCGATGCCGCCGGGAAGCTACCAGTGGACGCGCGGGTATTCTTCGTATCATACGGGCGTAGATCTGGCTTCATCAACCGGCGCGCCTGTGGCGGCTGCCAATGGCGGCACAGTGGTCTTTGCCGGGTGGAATTCTTACGGCTATGGCTACACGGTGGTGCTGGCGCACGGATCGTATATGACTTTGTACGGCCATTTGAGCGCGATCAATGTGGGCTGCGGGCAATATGTGAGCGCGGGGCAGAATATTGCTGCGGTGGGATCGTCCGGCAATTCCAGCGGGCCGCATCTGCACTTTGAGATTCGCTACAACAACGCCACGCAAGACCCGACGTTTACGCTGCCGTTTTAGAAGCCCTCACCCCTGCCCAAAGGGCGCAGCATGCTGCGCCCCT
>CAZBPB010000488.1:0-660 GCA_964493565.1 uncultured Pleurocapsa sp.
TAAGAGCGTTTGTGCTACCTCTCGTTCCCCCGGGGAAAGATGCGCGTAAAAGTGATGTGTTCAGTAATGTCTTGTTGTCGGGCGTGATGTATCGCGCCTCTACGACATGATTGAAAATGGCGTGAAAGCCCCTCATCCCCTGTCCGAAGGGCGCACCTGCTGTCGTTTTTGAGGGCGGTTCGCGAACCGCCCCTGCGAGAAGCATGATACGTTGTTATCCATCAAAATGTCACAAACCGCTATCTGGTGCTGAGAACTTCTAATGGCGTACCCATTCGAGATCGGCGATGAAAAGCGCGCCGCTGTTGGATTGATCGAAAAGCAGCGCGATTTCGCGAATATCGGTCAGATCAACACCTGAGAAGTCGCTCAGCGGCAGACGAATGGTCGTAAGCGGCACACGCCCGGTGAATAAATCACCAAAAAAGCTGTCATCTTGCGCTTCGCCGGGTGGAAATGCCAGCGCGGGTTCATCGGGGCGCGTGGAAACGGTGGCCGTATTTCCCGAAGCATCGGTCAACTGGATGCTGAATGATTGTGAAGCGCCGGGCGGGTTCAATTCGGACAAAGGATCGAGGGCTGCGCGCAAACTGATGGCGCTATAGGCGCTCAAATCTTCACCATCGGGCAGATTGAAACGGAGCGCCGAGCCGATTTGTT
>CAZBPB010000488.1:670-1810 GCA_964493565.1 uncultured Pleurocapsa sp.
GTTCCCATGAGGCGAGCATCAACGCGGGATTACCGGGGATCACGAGGTTAATCCGGCGGCATGCCTGCATATCCGGCTGCTCTTGCGGGGTGAAGAAACCCTGTTCACAAAAGGTGGTAGAGACGCCTTCGCGGGTGATCTCGCCGCCAAGCAGGCTGGTGTAGAGTCCGGCTTCGGTGATGGGGATGAGCAGCGGCTGGCGATCAGCGCGGGCGGTCATCATGGCGACGCGGGCAGGCAAACCGTAAAGTGAGTCAACGGCTGGCACTGATACATCCATGCCCATACGCGATGCTGAATCAGATACTGCCTGCGAGTCGTCCGAAAAGACGGTGGTCAGGAAATCAAGCGCATAAGCGGAAAGGAAATCGCGCTGCTGATCTGGCTGCAACGTGGTTTCACATTCGCTTCGATACGCCTGACTGAACAAATCTGACGACAAGGTGTCATTAAAGTAGTTGTGATTGGCACGCTGCAACCAAACAGAAGAAGCCCAAGCCTGCTGATCGGGTTCAAGACGAGCAGCCTCATAAAAAAGCTGCCCATCCTGAGTGGTCACATCGCCATCACAGGCTGATTGAATCATGGTCATAGGCGCGGCGGAGCTTTCAGGTAAGATGAACAGCACCATTGGCGCGATTAGCAGCAGGCCATCGCCGCGCTCGCCATCGTCACAAGCTGCCGTATAGTCTAGGTGCCAATCAGGATCGTTAATCAGGCGGTGAGCCAATTCTGCGCCGCGCGAATGACCGAAATAAGCGAGACGGCAAAGATCGGCACGCCCGGCAAGCTGAACGCCAAAATTGTTTTCGCCGCCGCCCGACGCTTCTGCAAGCGCGTTCAGGTGCAGGTTTAACAACTGGAGCACGCGTTCGCCCGGATCGCCTTCGCCAAAGCCGAAGGTATTTTCGGCATTGATGTTGATAGACAGGGCGACATAGCCGTTAGCCGCAAGCTGCTGGACAAGGTAGCCGAAACCACGATAGTTTGGCTGCTCAACTTCTGGCGCACAGGGCCACGCATCTACGCCAAATTCGTTTTCCGGGCATCCGGGATGGGTTCCGTGTAAGATGATGACCACCGGATGCGGGGCATCATCTTCGGGAACAGCGATGACGCCGTTTAAGCGAATGGGCATAT
>CAZBPB010000488.1:1820-2890 GCA_964493565.1 uncultured Pleurocapsa sp.
CAGGAAAACGCGCCTGCACAATTGTGGTTTCGCCAAGATCGTATTCGACAACTGGCGGCAGTTCCTGCGCGCTGGCGGATATGCCGAAGACCAGCATGAATAAGATAAGGCAGATTAGCAACTGAAAACGGCGCATGTTTAGCCCTTTGCATATCAAAGTAACATGTTTGATAAAGCCGACAACCTCACCCCTCAGTCCCCTCTCCGTGCACGGCTGAGGGGAAGCTCAGTATATCTCCCCTTACCCATTCTTGATCAGGGTGTGGGGCTAGTGATGCCAGAGCTATCGCATTCAATTTCAAAAGACACTGCATAAACCGCCAAGACGCTAGAAAGATCCAGGAAAGAACCTGGGCGCAGCGCGCTGCGCCCCTACAGCCCTTTGTGACCGGTAATAACCAGGATGATCATTTTGGTACGACAGCCCTGCCAGTGATGCCATCAGCGATGCGGATTATGGCCTCAAGGCTTTGTTCGATATCTTCGGCGGTGGTTGCCCAACTGGAGACGCTGATCCGCATCGCAGTATGCCCCTGCCAGACGGTGCTGCCTGCCCAGCATGTGCCTTCCTGCTGGACAGCGGCGATCACCCGCACGGTGGTTTCGGAATCACCAAAGGATACCAAAACCTGATTCAGAACAACATCATTGAGGATGCTGTATCCGGCGGCACTTAAGCCTTCGGCAAAACGGGCGGCATGACGACAACAGCGTTCGACCAGATCGGCAACGCCGGTGCGGCCTAAAGAGCGCAATGCCGCCCAGATTTCAACACCACGCGCGCGGCGAGATAACTCTGGCGTGTACTGGAACGGATCACGCGATTCGCTGCGTACCAGATAAGCGGCGTAATGAGTCATGGCGGCGCGCAGCATTTCAGGATCGCGGACAAAGACAAGGCCACTGTCATAGGGCACGTTCAACCATTTATGACCATCGGTTGCCCATGAATCGGCATTGGCAACATCTTCGACTAAAACCATGCGATCGGGCGCGGCGTTTGCCCACAGGCCAAATGCGCCATCTATGTGTACCCATGCGCCTGATTTATGAGCGCGCGGGATAATCTC
>CAZBPB010000489.1:0-2874 GCA_964493565.1 uncultured Pleurocapsa sp.
TCCTGCTGGTCAAATAGTGCCCAGCATGGCAGCGAAACCAGACGGACATTGATGCCTTCCGATTTCAGGGTTTCATAGGCTTCATAGGCGATGGAAATTTCGCTGCCGGTTCCCATTAAGATCACATCGGGTGTGCCTTGCACCCCAGCCAACACATAGCCGCCGCGCGCCACGCCAGCATGAATCGCCTCAACACCGCCAATTTCATCTCCGGTTAATACCGGTAAATCCTGCCGCGACAAGGCAAATGCAGCGGGGTGATTCAGCGTCATCACCGTTCGCCACGCCGCCGCTGTCTCGTTAGCATCGGCAGGGCGGAAAAAATACAGGTTCGGTATCACCCGCAGCGCCATGAAATGCTCAACCGGTTGGTGCGTGGGGCCGTCTTCGCCCAGACCAATGCTGTCGTGAGTAAAAACAAACACAGGTGACAGCTCTGAAAGCGCCGCAAGACGAATTGGCGGGCGCATGTAATCGCTAAACGTAAGGAAAGTAGCGGTATAGGGCTTGATGATGCCTCCGTGCAGCGCCAGCCCGTTGGTGATCGATCCCATAGCATGTTCACGTACGCCAAAGCGCAGGTTGCGCGCGGCGGGATGACCCGGGCCGGTATTTTCCTCGCCTTTGAGCAGGGTCTTGGTGCTGCCAGCAAGGTCTGCATCGCCGCCGATCATCGTAGGGATGTGTTTGGCAATCGCGTTCAGCACCGTGCCGCCAGCATTACGCGTGGCAATCTTCTTTTCCGTGCCAAACGTTGGAATGTCACTGTCCCAGCCCGCTGGCAGCTCACCAGCCATCGCCCGATCCCACTGTTCTGCCAGTTCAGGATATGCCTTGCGGTAGTTCAGGAATAATTCATTCCAGTCATTTTCAAGACGCGCCCCGCTCTCAATAGATGAGCGGAACAGCTCAAGCGATTCGCCGGGAACAAAGAAATCTTCCTGAGGCCAGCCATAAAACTCCTTGACCAGCTTAATTTCATCTGCGCCCAGCGGCGAGCCGTGCGATTCGCTGCTATTGCCCTTATTCGGGCTGCCATAGCCGATGATCGTGCGTACCGTGATGAGGGAAGGACGCTCAGTCACTTCTTGGGCTTCGTTAATCGCCTGATTGATGGCGTCTACGTCATTACCATCAGCCACATCCACAGTATGCCAGCCATAGGCACGGTAGCGCGCCGCCACATCTTCGGTAAAGGTCATCTCGGCTTTACCATCCAGCGTGATATGGTTGCTGTCGTACAGATATATCAGCTTCCCCAGTCCCCATGTTCCAGCCAGCGAGGCAGCCTCCGAGCTAACTCCTTCCATCAAATCGCCGTCACTGACCAGCGCGTAAGTGTAATGATTGACCAGTTCATAATCGGGACGATTGAAGGTGCGCGCAAGAAATGCTTCTGCGAGTGCCATCCCCACGGCATTGGCTGTACCCTGCCCCAGTGGGCCGGTTGTGGCCTCTACGCCGGGAGTTAATCCATATTCAGGGTGACCGGGGGTATTGCTGCCCCATTGACGGAAATCCTTGAGATCATCCAGCGTTACATCGTAGCCGGTCAGATACAGGAGAGAATAAAGCAGCATCGAGCCGTGACCAGCGCTGAGCACAAAACGATCACGATTTGCCCAGTGTGGATCACGCGGGTTGTGGCGCAAATGCCGCGTCCATAAAGTAAACGCCATTGCCGCCGCGCCCATCGGCAGCCCGGGATGGCCGCTGTTGGCATTTTGCACAGCGTCAATGGAAAGTGTGCGGATAGTGTTTATCGCTTGAAGCTGAACATCGGTGGTCAAGGCTGCCTCCACATGCTTTACATATGTCACATGCCACCGATTATAGCGTGCTGCCTTCCCTGTGACATGCCGCCGCTGGCGAACAACCCTCACCTCATGCTTCGGGTGGGGGTATAATGGCGGATTGTTGTGTGAAAATACTGGATTCGGTTGGACAAATCGGAATTTGGTGGGAAAAGCATGAAGCGTTTGCCTGTAATAATCCTCCTTTTGTTGATCTTCACCATTTCGGGAACAGTCGCAGCGCAGGAAGCGACCCCAGAACTCGATCCATCTACTGCTATCCCCTATTACATCCCGACTGTGTTGGAAACTTACCCGCGCAGTACGGAAGACTTTACACAGGGGCTGGTTTGGTCTGAAGGCAGATTGTTTCAAAGCGCCGGACAATATGGCGAATCTCAACTACTGGAAAACGATCTTGAGACTGGCGACGTGATCCAGAGCGCGACTCTAGACGATGAATATTTCGCTGAAGGGCTGGCGCTGGTGGAAGATCGCCTGATTCAGATTACATGGCAGGAAGGCACGGCTTTCGTATATGACATTGACACCTTTGAGGTGCTGGACACGTATAGCTACGAAGGTGAAGGTTGGGGGTTGTGCTATGACGGTGAATATTTATGGATGAGCGATGGCTCGCCTAATCTGTTCAAGCGCGATGCAGAAACCTTTGAGTTATTAGACACTGTGCCTGTAACACTGCTGGGATCACCCGTCGAAGACTTAAATGAGTTGGAATGTGTAGATGGCAGCGTTTACGCCAACATCTGGTTTCAAGATTACATCGTGCAGATCGATCCCGAAACCGGTTTAGCAATCGGGCTGATTGATGCCCGACAGTTACTATCTGCTGGAGAGCGTTTGCAGATGGCTAACGGGGCAGTGCTGAACGGGATCGCTTACATTCCTGAGCGCGACACTTTCCTGCTGACCGGCAAACTATGGCCTACAATTTTTGAGGTAGAGTTTGAAGAAGCGGGATCGCTGGTATTGAACGAGGATGGCTGATTGGTTTCTCAGCCACAGGTTATGCAACCTTAACCTGTTTTATGCTTCTCGTCCCGTAAAATAGACATCATCC
>CAZBPB010000490.1:0-1411 GCA_964493565.1 uncultured Pleurocapsa sp.
CAGTCGATTCCGTCCGCGAAAGCGCATCCGTGACAGGGGGTAAGCTGCCATGCAGGTCAGCATCACCGAGATCGCGGCGGTCGTCAGGCTAATGATCAGCGAGTTTGCCATCCACGTCAGAAAAGGGGTGTTGGGATCGCTGAACAAATCGCGATAGTTTTGGAGTGAAATCTGCTGCGGAAACAGGTCGCGTGTGCTGAGAGTCTGGCTTGGATTGAATGACGCGATCACCATCCAATACAGGGGAAAGAGGGTGTAGATCAACGCGACCAAGGCAATCATCGCAATCAGGATTTTCTTGCGCGTTTTTGAGTTCGAACCAAGTGACTTGGACTGCGGCTGCGCGATGCGTTTTACAGTGGATGAACTGTGTATGATCATCATTCTTCATTGGCTTTCAATGCATAGCGAAACTGGAGCAGGATCAATGGAAGCATGATCAAGTAGATGAAGATCGTGATCACAGCCGAGAAGGCGTAATCCGCGCCGCGTCCAAAAAGAAACGAGATTTTGTAGGTATAGGTGATGAGCAGGTCGGTGTGCCCCGCAGGTCCGCTCATGTTCGCCATCGGGGGACCGCCGCCGGTAAGGAGAAAGATATTGTTGAAGTTATTGAAGTTGAAAGCGAAGGACAGGATGAGCAGCGGTTTGATATGTTGGAGTATCAACGGATAAAGAATGCTCGTGAAGCGCTGCCAGCCGCTCGCGCCGTCAACGGAAGCGGCATCCAGAATCTCAGATGAAATCGCTTGCAGCGCGCCCGTCGTGATGAGCATGAAATAGGGCGCTCCAAACCAGAAAGTGACCATGAGCACCGCTACTTTCGCCCAAAACGGATCGTCAATGCTTAAGTAGGCGGGAACAATGTATGGCAGCAGCAAAACCGAACGTAAGATGCGCCGCAGTACGGGCGGAATGATCGGGTCGTTGAACACGATGGCGAAGAACATGCCCATGAAGAACTGGACGACGACGGCGCTGGTCGTGAAGAAAACCGTCCAGGCAAAAATGCGAATAATGGGACCATCGATTGATAACTGCTGAACCAGCCGACCGAAGTTTCTCGTACCAACGTAGGCGCGGAAGGAAGGGGATAATGTGTGTTCTCCATCGGTGGTGGTGAACGTGCCTTCCAGATTTTCGTAGCGCAGCCCGGTTTCCTGATCGACGATGGTGTCGGTTTCGCCATCATAGACATATTTCTGCTGAAAGCGCCCGGCTCTGTCCATTGACACGATCTGAATGATGTCAGGCGCTTCACCGAACTCCAGCGTCGTTAGTTCGTTAATGCGGGTGACGGTCTTGACCCGGTTCAGCCGCGTATAGCCGTTGAGCGTGTCGGGCACACCATCAGCACCAGCCTGTGCTTGTTCAAGCTCAGCCTCTGTGGCGGGACGCAAGGGAACACCTG
>CAZBPB010000490.1:1421-2865 GCA_964493565.1 uncultured Pleurocapsa sp.
CTGGTTGACCATCGGGGTTCACAAGCCACAAGAGGTACGCGCTGCCTTCCGGCGCTTCGTAAGCAGCCCACCTATATGCGCCCTGTTCACTCGAAATGAATTGTTCTTGTTCCAGTACGGCAATCGCCTGCTGTTCGGTGAGCAGGTTCACGCCGCTGTAATTAGTGAATGAAACGTAGATGGCGAATAGGATCGGATAGATCACCAGCAGCAGCATCAACGCCAGACCGGGAGCTATCCATCGAATCGGGTAGAAGTTTTCACGGAGGAAAATCGCGTTGATCGCCAGCGTGATCACGGCAATCACGGCGACTAGCGCCCACGCGCCGTCTTGCCAGAGCTGGCTGAGAAACCAAATTGCGAATACATCGAGTAAGCCCAACCCAAACAAGCGCAATAATTCGCTGACCAAGCTGCCAATTTTCAATTTCGGGCGACGAAAAATAAAACCTTGCCGTTGGCTCATTCTTAAGTTCCTTCTTTGGAGAAGCATCCGAAAGCGCCGCTTGACAGTTGCTTATCAGGGAGCGCCGCTTGAGTTCCAGAACGCCTCTCCAATTCCACCACTTCCCATGGGAGCAGGATTCTACCGGGAGTCTATACCGCCTATTCCTTAGAATTCACTGCGTCCCGTACCGCAGTCGCCCATGTCCTAAAGGCTTCTTCCGGGTCGGACTCCTGGTTCATGATTAGCGTAAGTGCCTCGCCACCTGCTGTCCAATAGGCTCCCATCGCCAGAACCGATGGCATCGGCAGACCTTCAATGCCCGCCTCATTCAGCGCCACCAGATCGGCATCGTCGATGTTGTTGCGTACGGGAATCCACGAGACGGATTTACCCGTCATATCGTACAGCTGCTGCATAGGAGTGTCGTTTGCCCAGAATTCGCTGAGATATGCCTGTGCCAGCGCAACATTCGGGCTGAACCGGTTGACCACCAGACCGCGCACACCAGTGAAAGGTTGCGCGATCTTATTCCCAGCTGGTACCGCGCTGATCGCATAATTGACCCCCGACTCACGGAAGAAGGGTAGGTTCCAAGGACCCGTGATGTAGAAAGCGGCTTCGCCTTCAGCAAAGAGCGTTCGCGCGGCATCAAAGGTCATGTTGGGTGCCATGATCCCTTCCTTAATCATGCGGTCAAGCCAGCGCGCCGATTCCAACGCCCCCTCATTGTCGAGACCGACGTCGCTCGTGTCATAGGAGCCATCTTCTTTCTTGCCGAACAGATAGCCGCCCCACGACGTGAGAATAGGGAAGTGCGAGTAGGGATGAACCTCCATCAAGAGTTTGTATTCTACGTCTAGCCCGTTACAAACTTCCTCGAATTCCTCCCATGTTTGCGGCGCTTCTGGAACCAGATCGGTATTGCGGAACAGCGCCACATTTTCGGTGATCAGACCGAGTCCGTACAGCTGCCCATCCATTGACCAAGCATCCAAC
>CAZBPB010000491.1:0-2861 GCA_964493565.1 uncultured Pleurocapsa sp.
GCAGGCTCATACCCACGCGCGATGACGTCTTTAAGTCCAACTCGCGTCCCTACCCCGACCTCTACCTGTGCTTCATAAGTATCGTCCGGAAGCAGACGGGGGCGACGAATAACCGCCGCATTCAGCATTTGACGCTGCTCAGGATAGTAGGTTTCGAAGCTCATCATCGCTCCCTGAAGGCTGCGTCTGGTTTTCTTTGTTTAGACTTTTCACCCCGCGCGAAGAACTGGACACGGGCAGCGAATCAAGATCAGACAAACTCGGCATTTCAATAGGTTCAGGTACTGGCGCGTCCTTATCGCGTTTGCGCCGCCGCTTCTTAGAATCCTGTGCGGTTTCTACAGGCTGTATTCCGGCGATATTTTCAGCCATCATATCTTCAAGCCAGCCCATCGCCACTTCACGAATAGGATCGCCCGTGGCCTGCGCATACCATGCCGGAAGCTGTGCTGCTAGTTCCTGCACTGTGCTGCCAATTGCCAGTGGGCGACCACGCGCATCAATGATAATGCCGGCTGTGCCGCCATTCACCGACAGCTTCACTTTCTTTTTGCCGCCGATGTTTAGACCGCGCCCCGCAGTCACGCTCACTTCTGCTGTCATGCCCGGATCGAGCTTGTAGATGAACAGGCTGCCACCATCCACACTACGGCTTTCTGTTGTGCCGTTCGCCAGCTTGATTTTCATGGTCGCCGCTTTACGGCCTACACGCGGCTTTCCGTTCAAGCTAATGGCTGTGCCTAGCTCTTCAATGCCGTCAGCAAGCTGTACCGCCGCTTCCGGGTTCAACCGTGCCAGCGCCCCTAACGCAGGGATCAGTCCAGACCGATCAACTTGCAAGCGGGTCACGCCGCGCGGCTCCAGCGCATCCAGCATCAGCATCGCTGTGATGCCCGGCCTGCCGGTATTCACCAGCCCCGCCCCGGCACCGATGATCCGTTCCATTGGTTGCAAGGGTTCGCGCGGGTCGTCGTTTGCGGTATCAGTCGTCCATATTGGGCGGGCAGCGGTCAGCAATGCCCGCAACCCTGCCCGCAGCAGCGCATGTTCCAGGTACAATGCGCGCAATGTATCTGGCGCGAGGCCGGGCCGCAGCGTTTTGTTCAGTACAAAATCGCGAATTTCATCGTCGTACGATACGAATGGAAGCCACGCCTGCACAGCTTTTACACCGGTCACATCAATCATGCTGCGCGCGCTGGTACCCAAACCGATATCCGTGCGAATACTGGTGGTTACTCGACCTTTGAGGTACGCCGAAAGCGTGCTGGTGGTCGCGCCCATATCGGCAATAAGCACGCCCCGTTTAGGATCTGCCTGTTTGCCGAAATACTCGGTAATGGTGTAATAACTTTGCGCGTTGGGCAGCACCCCCAGCCGCGTCATCTGGCTAACGGTGTTAAAACCAATCCCGCGCTGGCCCGCCAGCGTGTTAAACGCCAGCGCAAGCTCTAGCTGCGCCGCGTCCAGCCGTTCAACACCGATAGTCGGGCGCACATTGCCGGTGAAATAAACATCGGCAACGCCTTCAAACAGCTGACCAATTTCGTCTTGTAACGTCGCGTTTCCGGCAAACAGGATGAGCGGTTCGTGTCCACGCATTGCACCCGCAGACAGCCGCACAATTCGTGCCAGATCGAGCACTGCCTGCTTTGCGCCATCGTCTGTTCCGCCAGTCAGGAAGATCAAATCTGGACGTGCCAGCACAATCTCATTGAGTGTTTGCTGCGGCGTTCGCGCATCTTCCAGGGTAATTGTGTCCAGAATATTCACATACGTGCCAGATGCCGCCCGCAAAGCACTGGCAACGCTGATTTCCGGCATCAGCCCAACCACCACCGTGCGAAGTGGTCGCCCAATACTGGCTGTCGCCACAAACATGTCCACGCCCGAACGATCCGGCTGCTCTGGCTGTATCAAACGACCATCCGCGCCGACCATCTGTCGCCCGGTCATTTGTCCGATCTGTCGGGCAACCCGGCTCAAGCCAGTGCTAATATCGTAATATGGAAAACCGGCAGTCGTCGGTTCGATGGCAGACGCTACCTCGGTATACGCGCCTTCGACCAGATCGATCAAAACCGCGCGGGTATTCACATTGCCAAAATCTACGGCGAGGATGGAACCCACTACAGGCATCGTTTAGCTGCCACCTATGGTTGTAAAGATAAATGCCAAACGCTCGGTCAAAATCGCCAGACCAGTCAGAATGGCGCCGCCATATAAAGCGCCCAGGGCAATCACAACAAAACCTTGTCCGACGGTTCCCAGCGTGCGCCCGAATGCACCGCGCCGCACTGTTCCATCAGGCGCCCGGCGGCCAAAATGCCCGAAATACACCAGCGTGCAGATCACCCCGCCAACCACCAGAAAACCATTAAACAGGGCAATACCCGCTTCATCACCGCTGGCCTGCGGGCGTAATGCGCTTACAGTGTCGTTCATCACAGGTATTAGCGTGCCGCTGACCGCGCCAACAATACCCACCGCCGCGCCCACTCCGATGATCAACCCCAGCGCCAGATTTCCCAACTTGTGGTATCGCCGAAATGTTTTCGTTAGCAGCAGCGCGCCCAACACAATCGGAACAATACCAATGACGATCCCGCTAAACTGTCCACCGCCAATAGTCCCGCGCACCCACGGCAAGATCACGCTTTCAACCGTAATCACCGTGATATATCCGGCAGCCAGACCGGCAAAGACGTAAATCGCCAGCCGGTATAAGAAGTTATCCCCTAGCAAATAGCTGAAAATCATCAGCGTGAACACGAAGCCAGCAGCCAAACCGACCTGATCGGGGGTCACCGTGAACGTCTCCTTCGCGTGATGCCGCGCGCGATATTGATGATGGCGCCCAA
>CAZBPB010000492.1:0-1032 GCA_964493565.1 uncultured Pleurocapsa sp.
GAGCACGACCCGCTGCCATAACGGTTGTAAGGTAAGCCGTTGCGGGCATATCCGGCAGGGTTCGACAGAGTCATTTTGAGTTTACTCCTCCAATACCTGGCGTTTTTACGGATACATTCCTCGGTATCCGAGCAACCGCCCTAGGGGAGACAGGCACATCAACAGAAGTTGTGCGAATCGCGGCGGCTTGGTTACGCGGATCACGTTGTCAAATTCCAGCAGCATCACAGACATCTGAAGCGGGTTGGGCAGCCCCTTCTCGTTCAATTTCCCTGCTCTCGCAAGTGCGAAATAAGTATCAAAGAAATCTTCGATATTCAGCGCCGGACGAAACTCCTGAAAGGCGTGCGCCTCTTCATCGCTCTCATTCCAGAAATAGTGTGGAACGTTGCGAGGAATAATCACCGCCTCACCAGCGTGTACCAACTGTTCTTTATCACCGATACGAAAACTTAGCGACCCGGAAACTAATTCGCAGCGGCTCTCTTGGAATGGATGCACATGCTCTGGTTCGGCAGGGCTGTACGCTGGATGAAATGACTCCATGCGCATTAACTTTCCACCTGTATCAGCTGCGGTTTGGAGAAATATTGTTCGCTGCCCAGTACGTGGATTGAGGATTTCACTACCTGATTTAGCCATAAATCCCCTCCTATAGTAAGAGATTAATCTCTTTCTCGGTCTGTTACCCCACCAAAAGCGCGATACCAATAATGAGCGGCGCGACATGGTGGAGTACCGGAAAGTAGATATTGCGCGGGCTGAAGAAAAGCAGTACAGGCAACCATGCTAGGTTCCAGATGATCGTTGCCCATCCCACCCAGCCGGCTACAAGCCCAGTTTGTAGCAGAGATACTCCAAATGCTGCCTGCGCCAGAAAAGCCAGAACGACATAAAACACAATTTGCGGATAAACCCAGTCGCGCTTGCTCAAGTATGCAGTTTCGGCGATTATTACAACCGCCGCCGCCAACAGATAAGTCACCAAGCCCAACTGTGATAGGATAGGCTCTCCCGCAACACGCAGCATAT
>CAZBPB010000492.1:1074-2830 GCA_964493565.1 uncultured Pleurocapsa sp.
GACGAAGCCTCGTTCCCAGATAAAATGCGAAGAAGTCTCACCGATTTGCCATTTCAAAAAGACTCTTCCAGAGAAGAGGACTCCGCCGAAGAGAAACACTACAAAACACAGGACAAGCAGGCTGGATGCTATTGTGCGTGTGGATACCCCCTGATTAGTAATCGCCCTGAGAAGTGCCAGACCAACGCCTAAGGCGATGAGGCTGGTGAGGGTGATTACTCCAGTCCGGGACGTGAACCAGGTTCTCATGCTGTTTCTCCGCTCATTGAACTCTGTATACTTTTCTGTTGGCGGGAAGTCTGTCTGAGCTGGATTCCCAGCGCGAAACTCGCTACCAGCCCGCTGATGAGATTTGCCCACACGATGAGATTGCCTACCGGCCAGGCGGCAGGGCATAAAAACAGCAGGGTCAGCAAACCACCGCCGAGCGCAACAAACAGGCAATAGATCAGAGATACTATTAACCCTGTCCGGCTACCACGTGTGGCAGCCAGCAGCGACCAAACCCAGCCTCCGACGAAAACCATATACACCAGCATCATCAGCACGATACTTGCTGGACGGTCTTCAGGCAGCATAATTCTGATCTCGGGTACGAACATCGCATCCAGGAAGGTAATTCGTGCCATCATCGTGAGAAATGCAAAAATGCTCAAGGTGATTGCGCCATTCAGGGAAGTGAACCAAGTCCACATACCTGTTCTCCTTTGCTCTTCAGTCATTGTCAAAGCATTATCATTGCCGTCCAGATTTTCCCCAGATTGAACGGAAGCTGCTGCCAGTGAGAACCATAATCGGCTGTATGCCATACATCACCGTTACCCAGTCCAGCATAAAGCTGTCCGGGCGCATCCCAATTTGTATGCAGCGCGTAGGGCATGTGAGTCAACGGCTGAGGTAACCCACCGCCCAGTTTCTCCCATGCACCGCCACCTACGGAGCGGAAGATGTACGCCTGAGCATTGTCCGCACTGTGCGCTTTCATCGGGCTCGGGGAGACAGATACATACCAAACATCGGGACGAACGGGATCAGCTGCCACTGCCCAACCGTAGTGGCGATCAAGCCCTTGCCTTGCCTGTGTCCAGGTATTTCCGCCATCGCGGCTCAATGCGGCTCCTGCGCCAGTTCCACCACCTTCATAGACCCAATCGCCGTTAGTGACGTGGAATCTGATCGAGTGGCAGTCACGCAATGCGCCTTTACGATGATCCTGCCAGGTATTACCACCGTCCACGCTTCGAACTACCGCGCCCGCCTCGATCCCTGCTACGATCACTTCGGGATCGGTGGGTGAGAGTGCGATGCCCTGCACGTATGCCGTGAAGGGCTTTTCGGCAGGTGAGAGCCAGAAATGCCTTGAGAAGATGTGCCGGAATGCGCTTAGTTCTTCCCAATGTGAGCCGCTATCACGGGAAACAAAGATGCCTGGCGGCTTCGTTCCAGCGAAAACAAGGTCAGCTTTCACCGGGCTAACTGCAATCGCTTTGATAACTCGACCTCGCATACCAGATGACTGCCACGTTTTGCCCCGGTCATCAGACCGTAGCATCCCGTTGCCCTGTGTTCCGGCGTACACGATATTCCCGTTGTGTGGATCAGCGGTCAGGCAGCGTATATTTGTGCCTTCGAGCAGAAACTCGACTGACCAGTGACCGTTTGCGGCACATTCTGCGCGTGCCAGCCTGTCGCCATTTGTTGAGATAAAAGTTCGGTTCATTTCTACTCTCTTGAAATCCGCCATTATCTATCTAGC
>CAZBPB010000493.1:0-2822 GCA_964493565.1 uncultured Pleurocapsa sp.
CACCGGTGCTGCTGGGCATCGTGAAGTCTTGAAGCTGAACCGGCGGGTTGACCAGATCGCCAACATACTGAGCCGGTTCAGGCATAACTTGTGACGCAGCTTCAATCGAAGCAATAGCCGTTGGTTGGCTGGATATTTGTCGCGCTGAAGGCGAACATGCGCCAGCCGCCAGAATCACGGTCACAGAAACCAGACACAATCGAAGTGAAGTTTGCAGGTGAACCGTTAGTTTTTTCATGGGGTTTTCTCCCGCGTGCCGGCATATATCCGCGATACGTTTCGGCTCGCGCGTCCTGATAAATCTCAGCCTTCCATCATCAATAGATCGTAAATAGGGGCAGCCAGCGAAATTTCTTCGCCGGATTCAAAGTACAAATTGAGCATGATCGCTTCGCCCGTAAGCAGCGGTTCGCGTACACCCAGCAGCATAATATGTAAGCCGCCCGGCGCGAGTATTGCGGTTTCGCCCGCTGGAATATCAACGCCCTCTACCGGGCGCATCGCCATTACGTCGCCTTGCATAGTTACTTCATGTATTTCTACCATTTCGGCAGCATCTGTCGCCGCGCCGATCAGTCGTTCCTGTATTTCGCCGGGGTTGAATATCGTCATATATACCGCGCTCACGCTGTCGGCGGGCATCGTTTCGCTTCCGTCACCGGTGTTAGGCCGCGCCCAGATCTGCTGAATGACCAGTGAATGTGTGATTGCAGGCTCAATTAGGATCGGCAATCCCACAATTTGAGTGAAGGTTTCACCGCTGGCCTCGCCGTTGTCATCCAGTATGTCAAAGCTCAACGTCGCCTGAATCGCCTCGCCTTCAACCAGTTCGCGCTGAAGATCGAACAGCATCATATGCAGGCCGCCCGGCTCAAGCACCGCGCGCCCGTTTGCCGCAATCACAATGCCGCCCTCCACCGGGCGCATCGCCATCACGTCGTTCGCGATACGTGTTTCGTGCAGTTCAACCACCGCCGCCGCATTGGTTTCAGCGCCGGAAAGCCGGATCGCCTCTGGCAGCGGGTTTTCAATAGTCATATACGCGGCGCTCACCGCTCCCATCGGATTCGCAGGCTCAGAAGTTCCCTCACTTCGAGTCTCTTCCAGCGTGGTAGTGGCTCTTGCCCATGCGCCGCTAATCACAACGGCTCCAGCATCTGCTACCTGAGCAGTGACCGCAGCGCCAGTGAACAGCGAAAACATCACAAATGGGATAATCAGTTTGCGAAGCACGCTAGTCCTCCTAAACGCCCTTCTGACCAATCTCTACGCGCCATACTTCCGGCCCTTCTTCGAGATAGTCCCACGTGAACCGATCAGTTCGCTCATGCAGAAACTGATAGAACAGAGGTTTTGGCGCATGATCATTCACCAGTACAAAATGTTCGCCCGGTTGCAGCTCATCAAACGTTTTGAAGATCAGCGCATGCCGTTCGCGTGGCTCAATCGAGCGTACATCAACGATGCTCATAGACTCCTCGTTGTTTTGCAGCATTGTGGTTCCTTTCCGGTAACGTCTCAGATCATTCTTCTGGAAGTAAGCTGTGGGCGGTATCAGCCGCCCACAGGTCGTAAAATTGGCTGTTAGTGGCCAGACGCTTCTTGTAAGCTGTCGCCATGGAATATCTCAGGCTGTTCTTCGCCTTCAACGATCAGGTAGCCTGCTAGCCCGCGCTCTAAACGGCTGAGCGAGTGGTCAACCAGAATGTAGTTCCCAGGCACATCCACCTGAAACTCGACGATTGTCGCGCCGCCAGACGGAACGATGGTCGTTTGCACGTCGGTCAGCGGCGGGCTGGTAATAGACGCTTGATCGTATACCCGGTCAAAAATTTCACCGATCACATGGAATGATGAGGTGTAATTCGGGCCGCCCACGCCGAAATAGATGCGTACCGTCTCGCCAACATTGGCGCGCAGCGCATGTTCGTCGCTGGTCAGGCCGCCAACCGCGCCGTTAAACACCAGATAATCCGCGTCCTCGTTGCTCATATGCTCCATGCTAAAGTCTTGATGTCCCGCGGTGCCGAATGGGAACTCGGTATAGATGTCGCCCTGCATCACGTAGAATTCACGGTCAACGGGCGGCATGCCACCGGGCGGCTCCACCAGAATCAAGCCGTACATGCCGGAACTGATATGATGCGGAATGCTCGCCGTAGCGCAGTGATACACGTACAGGCCGGGGTTCAGCGCCTGAAATGTGAACGATGTCTCGCCGCCGGGCAGGGTTTGCGTGTAAACTGCGCCGCCGCCGGGGCCGGTCACACTGTGCAGGTCAATCGAGTGCGGGAACAGGCTGTCAGCGGCGTTGTGCAGGAAAAAGTCAATCGTATCGCCCTGTCGTACGCGCAGCATCGGGCCGGGTACGGTGCCGTCAAACGTGAAGTAGTTAAAGGTTGTCCCATCAGCCAGCACGCCGGTAACTTCAACAGTGGTCAGGTCAATGCGATGGGTCATCGGCCCGCGGTCGCCAACCGGTGGAGGAACATCCGCCGGGTCGCGCACGACCGAAACCGCGTCTACAACAGCCGGTTCAATGGTGGGTTGCGCTGCTATCTGCTGTACTCCGCTGCCCTGCGAAGCCGCTAATTCGTCACGCTCGCCCACTTCAACCGTCCCGCTAACCCGCAGCGTGCCGAACATGCCAATTTCGCGGTGGCCGGGAATACTGCAAAAATAGACGAAATCGCCGGGCATGCTGACCACAAATTCAACTGTAACCGTTTCCTCGTCTGCTAACAGTTGCCCGGTCTCTACGCCGAACTCAGTAATCTGAAGGTCATGCGCCACCGGGTCGCCGTTAATTACCGTCAGCCGCA
>CAZBPB010000494.1:0-1057 GCA_964493565.1 uncultured Pleurocapsa sp.
AAAATCTTCAACCATCTGTGTGTAATTGGCGCGCTTGCGGAAATATAGTCGGTCAACGCGTGATTGAATGCGCGTACGTACCGGAACAAACAGCACCGCTACTAAAAAGATGGCGACGGCCACAAGCACCGGGTTGTTCGCGCCAACGACTGATTGCGTAACTAGGCTTGCGCCGAATACCAGCAGAAAATAGCCAACGATCAATGTCGCCAGCATGATGGCATAGGTAATGCTGGTACTGATGATGCGGTCGCTCTGGTAAGCGCGGTATTGCAGCACTGCATAAGCGAGGCTGAGCGCGGGAATCACGAAAAAAGGCGATGCAGCCGACATATTCAGGGGAATTGGCTCACTACCCGTTAAGTTGCGCGCGATCACGTTCAGCATCCAGATCACGGCAATCGCCAGGCACAAGCCCACGCCAATGAACACTGTGTTGATCTGGTCACGCGCCAACGCCGAGATCGCTCTGCGGCGGCGCACAATTAACGCGACAACCAGCAGTACTAGCCCCAAAAGCGCAGCCCCGGCAGCGAGCATTTGCGTTAAAACCGGCATTTCCAGCGAGGTCGGGTTTGTGTTGAAATATGCAAGCACCGCCCCGGCTATGCCCGATAAAATAATCGGCAGGTAGCGCAGCATAGGCTGGCGATAAGCCAATGTTGACCGCGTAGGAAATACAAACGCCAGCGAGATCAATAGGCCGCCCAACAGCGAGGCTGCCATAATCCATATCCACGCCAGCGTATAAGTTGTATTCAGGCCAAATAGACCGGTCAGAAAAATACTGAGCGCCATCAAGCCAATGGTCACAGTACGCGCTGACACCTGATTCGGGCGCATGACAAACACCACTGCGCCGAGAATCAGCACAGCTAGCCCCGAACCCCAGGGCACAGCAAAATAAGCGATGAAATCCTCGGGCGGGAATGATGTTAGGCGGTAGGTAACATCGCAGCGGTCAGGCGATGTCGTAACTGGCGCGCATTGTTCAGGGGTAGTGCGCGCCAGATCGGAACTACGCAGGAAATCAATCTCAACCTGCTGACCGACGCGC
>CAZBPB010000494.1:1067-1359 GCA_964493565.1 uncultured Pleurocapsa sp.
AAATCGTCTGATAGCTTTGCAGCGAAGTGTCATAATCGCTGGCTCGCCCCAGAGACACCCCGTTAATCGAGGCAATCTGGTCGCCGCGCAGCATTCCAGCTTCCAATCCCGGCCACACAGTTTCGCCAGTAGCTGTGCTGCCATCCACCATCAAGGTACGGGTAAGCAGCGCGCCGATAAATGCGCCTTCGCGCCAATTAAACGCTGCAACTATAGTGGCAATCGCAACGATAATGGCAGCAGCTACCGCCAGAATCGCAGTCAAAATACCAAGCCGGTTTTCGAGGCTGGA
>CAZBPB010000494.1:1369-2820 GCA_964493565.1 uncultured Pleurocapsa sp.
CTTCCCCGCGTTTCGTTCTGCGATCCGGTCAAGTCGCTTTCAGAACTGGTCGTCCCCGTAATTGCGCCCATACGCCACCCGGTTTTTGCTTAGCATTTCCCCTGATGGTGATTGTAGCATGAGATAATAGAGTTCTATTCACAAGGATCAGGTTGGTGCGAGGTTAGAATCCTGCGCCGCCTCGTGTTCGATCAATATCTTCAATTCGAACTCAACCGTTTTGCTGGCAACGATGGTCAAAACATCGTTTTCCTGAATTACAGTTTCTCCATGCGGAATCAGAACGCGGCCATCACGCTCAACAGAAGCAATTACCGAATCAATAGGCCATTTCACATCACGCACGCGGCTGCCGGCAGCCGCCGAACGTGTCGCCACCCGATATTCTCTGGCAAGCCCGCCTGTCAGCGTGTTCAACCGCACCCGTTCAGCGATGTGTTGATCCTGCATACGCCGCGACATGGCCGTTTGATACGCGCGGATAATTTCTCGCCTACCAACCAGCCCCACCAGTTTTTTAGTTTCAGGCTCAAGTACCGGAAGCTGGCGAATATCATTTCTATTCATCAGCCGTATGGCTTTCCATGCCGGTTCGTCCGGCGTAATCGTGACCACATTTTTTGAAGCAATTTGCCCGACAGTGGTTGCTGAATCAACCTGTGACTCATATGCGCGCTGCAAGTCTACGAGAGTGACAATGCCGCTCAAATTGGCAGAGTCATCAACCACACATAATGCCCCGGATTCATGGCGGCGCAGTTGATCCCGAAGTTCAAGCAGCGAAGCGGTTGCTTTGATGGTTGGCGCAGGGTTGAGCATCACGTCATCAACCAGCACCCCTTGCATCAGGTCAACCTCACGCCCCTCTGGCAAGAAAACGCCTTTCGCGCGCAAGGCATAAACATATACGCCAAATGGTTCAAAGCGTTCGGCCACTAACAGGCAAACAACCGTCGCCATCATTAGAGGAACGATCAGCGTAAAATCATTGGTCAGTTCAAAAACCAGCAGAATCGCGGTGATCGGAGCATGGATCACGGCGGCGATCATCGCTGCCATTCCGGCAATGCCATAGGCACGCGGGTCAGCAGAACTAATCCCCGGCAGCGAAGCGATAACCTGACCGTAAGCGCCGCCCAGCATCGTGCCAATGAATAGAGACGGCGCAAACAACCCGCCAACAAATCCACCCCCCTGGCTGATGCCCGTGACCACGATCTTTACCAGTCCAAGCACCAGCATCATCAGGACGCTGTATTGCAGATCACCGATCAGCACATGATCCAGTATCTCGTGACCCGGCCCCAGCACTTCAGGGAGAAAAATACCGACCACGCCGACGACGGCACCCGCCAGCGCCGTTTTCAACGGGCGAGACAGCTTGACGTGATGCCATAGGCGATGCTGCCAGCGCATCGAACGCAAGAACAGGACGGCGATGAATGCGATTA
>CAZBPB010000495.1:0-2815 GCA_964493565.1 uncultured Pleurocapsa sp.
TAGTGCTCATAGGAGTCCACCTTTGGCGAGGTTTTGCTCTCATGATGCACTATCATTCCCTCTCAATCAAATAGTTTGAATCAGTTCTATGTGAATAAAAGAAAACCTCTCTCCGTAATCGAGAGAGGTAAAGAAGGCTATTCGTCGTCTAAGCTTAGCAGCGCCATGAACGCCTCCTGTGGCACTTCCACTGAGCCGATCATCTTCATGCGCCGCTTGCCTTTTTTCTGCTTTTCAAGCAGTTTCTTCTTGCGGGTTATGTCGCCACCATAACACTTGGCAAGTACGTCTTTGCGTACCGCTTTCACATCAGCGCGCGAGATGACTTTCTTTCCAATCGAGGCCTGAATAGGTACAGCGAACATCTGTCGTGGAATCAAGTCTTTGAGCTTACTGACCAGCCGCTGACCTTTATGATAAGCATCATTACGATGGACGATAATTGCCAGCGCATCTACCGGGTCACCGTTAACCAGAATATCCAGTTTCACTAAATCTTCCGTACGGTAGCTATCGAATGAATAATCGAGACTGGCATAGCCTTTGGTGGTGCTTTTTAAGCGATCATAAAAGTCCACGATCAGTTCAGACAACGGAAGGCGGTAGGTAAGCATTACACGGCTTTTGTCCAGATACTCCATGTTTACATATTCACCGCGTTTCTTAATCACCATGTCCATCAGCGCGCCGATATATTCGTCCGGCGTGAAGATTTGAATTTTCATCCATGGCTCGCGAATTTCTTCAAGTAAGCTGGGGTCGTCCGGCATTTCGGCGGGGCTGTCTATTGTGTACTCTTCGCCCGTTTTGCTTTTAAGTTGATATTCCACACTCGGCGCAGTTGCCAGAATATCGAGTTCGTATTCACGCTCCAGCCGCTCCTGCACAATTTCCATGTGGAATAGCCCTAAGAACCCGACGCGGAAGCCGAAGTTCAGTGCTTGCGAGTTTTCCGGTTGGAAGACCAGCGACGCGTCGTTCAACTGCAATTTATCTAGCGCGTCGCGGAGTTGGCTGTAATCATCATTATTCACCGGGTAAATCCCTGCAAACACCATCGGCTTGATTTGCTTGTAGCCCGGCAGAATTTCAGTCGCCCCATCGGCGGCGAGGGTGATGGTGTCGCCTACACGGCACTCCCGTACTGTTTTGAAGCCAGTAGCAACGTAGCCGACTTCACCAACACCAAGTGATTCCGCCGCTTCCATGCGCGGATGAAAGATGCCAATTTCTACAGGTTCAAACTGCGCTTGCGTAGCCATTAGTTTGAGTGTCGAGCGTCGTTCAAGCATGCCATCTACTACACGCACATAGGCAACCACGCCCTTGTAAGAGTCATAGTGCGAGTCAAAAACTAGTGCTCGCAGCGGTGCCCCCGGATTGCCTTTGGGCGGGGGAACACGCTCAACAACGGCCTCTAAAACGTCCCCTATACCAATGCCCGACTTTGCCGAAATTCGAATGATATCTTCAGCCGGTGTTCCTAACAGGTTCTCAATTTCCTGCGCCACTTCATCTGGACGGGCGGCTGGCAAGTCAATCTTGTTGAGTACGGGAATAATTTCAAGGTCTTGTTCGAGGGCAAGGTAAACGTTCGCAAGTGTTTGCGCTTCAATTCCCTGACTGGCATCCACCACTAGAACAGCACCTTCACAGGCCTGTAGTGCCCGGCTAACTTCATACGCAAAGTCTACATGCCCGGGGGTATCTATCAGGTTTATTTCGTATGTCTTGCCATCTTTAGCAGCATAATTCATACGCACTGCGCTGGCTTTGATGGTTACGCCGCGCTCACGCTCCAAATCCATACTATCGAGAAGTTGCTCTTGCATCTCTCGGGCGCTAACCGTGTTAGTAATTTGAAGCAGTCGGTCAGCTAGCGTGCTCTTGCCGTGATCAATATGAGCGATTATGCAAAAATTGCGAATGTGATCGCGATCCATCAATGCAAACCTTTATGCAGTGCAAAGGAACATTCAGTATAGCAAAGGCTTCAGCGAAACTGAACTGCCGCCTCAACCAGTTGCTCCAATACTTTTGGGTTTTCGGCGGGTTGAGAAGAAAACCATGCGAGAAATTCAATATTTCCGGCCGGGCCTTTAAGTGGCGACATGATCAACCCGTTCACATAGAATCCGATATTCTGTGCAAATCCGCACACATCAAACAAGACGCGTCTGTGGATTCCGGGATCACGTACGACCCCACCTTTGCCTACGTCTCGTTTTCCCGCTTCGAATTGCGGCTTAATCAATGGGACAACATCATGAACTGGTTTCAGCCATCCACGAACGGACGGCAGCAGCAGCATCAGTGAAATGAACGACGCATCAATTGAAACAAAGTCTACTTGCTCGGGCAGTGTTTCCAGGTGGCGGGCGTTTGTGCGCTCGTAAAGGACAACGCGCCGATCTTGCCGCAAGGGTAGGGCGATTTGTCCGTAACCCACATCAATCGCGTAAATTTTTGTCGCGCCGCGCTGAAGCATACAATCGGTAAATCCGCCCGTACTAGCACCGACATCAGCACATACTTTTTCATCCACCGAAATTGGGAATGTTTCAAAAGCTGCATCCAATTTCTCGCCGCCACGGCTCACGAAACGACTGCGGCCTTTGAGGGTAATTTCTGCATCGGCTTTGACCAATGTGCCAGCCTTATCCACCATCACCCCGTTGACCATTACTTCACCCGCCATGATGAACGCCCGTGCTTTCTCACGGCTTGGTACAAGCCCGGAGTCTACAAGCAAAATGTCTAGCCGGATTTTATCTGTCATCACTATTCCGGTGTTAGTTCAACGGTGATGTCTATC
>CAZBPB010000496.1:0-781 GCA_964493565.1 uncultured Pleurocapsa sp.
GGGCGCGATCCCGCTAACTTGCGAATGCTGGCGTCGCGATTGGCAACCATCCCCGGTATCGTTGCGCTTCTGTCTAGCTTGGGTGAGCGTGCTAATCTGGTTTTTGCCCGCAGTGCCGACATTGATCTGGATATGCCTGCATTGCTGAACCAGCTATTAGAACAATTCGGAGGTCGGGGTGGCGGTCAACCAGCCATCGCTCAGGGTAGTGGTCAGGCAACACGGGAGCAGATCGAAATAGCATTGCAAGCCCTCGGCGATTCTCTGTGCTCAATTTGACAGTTAGTAGGGTAAGTTATGGATAAAAGACACGTCCACCCTCACCGTGGCACAGGTAAGAGAGGACGGGACATGTCTTGTTTCCACAGCGGAGCAGGTGAGGATCTCAGCGGCAGCAATCCTCACACGAAACACCTGACCGTAACCGCGGTTCAGCAACTGGCTGTTGGTGACTCACTGCAACGATTTACGCCACGCTTTCGGCACGTTCCCACCAAACTGAATGTCTTTTGCGCCAATAAATTCGGCTAGATTGTCAATATTTGCGCGAATTGCTTTTGCCGTAGCCGTATCATCCGGTGCGGATTCCTCGGCGTATATGTTGTAGACTTCGTAACTCTCCGTTTTTTTGTTGAATTTCGAATCCACGCGTCCAATGAGCCGATCGCCGTGCAAAATCGGCAGTACATAGTAGCCATACTTGCGCTTATCGGCGGGTACATAGATTTCGATTGAGAAGTCAAAATTAAATAGAGTTCTTGTACGGGCACGGTCACAGATC
>CAZBPB010000496.1:791-2808 GCA_964493565.1 uncultured Pleurocapsa sp.
GCATAGTCGTACGCGGCTTCCATTCCCCGTTCGCAAGCTGCTCGGCAAGCGCAAGATTGTCCGCATGGATGTACCATGTTCCCTTGAGAGGATTGCCGCCGTCCTCAATGCCGATGCGAAGAATACGCCCCTGATCTTCGAGTCGGTCCAATGCCTTTGGAAGCTCATGGTAACGGTTGCGAATGAAATGAATGTCAATGTGCTGGCGAGTAGCCACCCCGAGTGACTTCATCGCCTGTTCCACCGCATGTTCCGTCATGATCTCTGGTGGTAGTAGTTCAGCGTCCATAAATTGTGGGAAAACCCGCTCGGTCAAATCCCATACTTTTTGACCTCCAGAACGTGCTGAGACTGAAATCACCCCGCTAATCCACAAGTAATCCAGCATACGGCTCACGTTGCGTCCAGATGTCCAGCCTGTGGACACCCAGCTTTCAGGATGTATCCCTTGCGCATCAAACTGCCGCGAAAGCATCGGCCCGTTCGTTCGTAGTGAATCAAGGATAAAATCGTGCAGATCCTTATTATTCGATAGCCATTCCCGCACACGCAAAGACCCGGGACTATCGCCCTTAGCGTAGTTACGCATCATCGGCACATAAAATGGATAGTCTTCGGTCAGCACAATCGAAGCTTCATGCGCCCAATATTCAAACAAGGCGCGATCCTGCCATAGCAGTTGGTCTAGCACAGCATCGTCATACCGTCCAACCCTACTCCACAGGACAAGACGATGACTGCGTGCCACCGCGCTAATCGGGTCAAGTTGCAAGCATCCAATAGAGCGCAGTACACCCAAAACCCCGATTGTGTCCGGCGCAGCCAATTCCCCTGCCAATCGCTGCCGTGTGATCGCCAGTCGTCGCGCAGTTTGAAGGTTTAGCGTTGGTAAAGATTCAGCCATCTTCGCATCTTTCCGGCAGCCAATTCGAATATATGTTCTATATCATACCATTGATTTGCCACCGTTCCAAAATTCTCTGTCAGCAGCCTGCCACTTTCCACTATGATTGCGTAATGGTCCCACAATTACGCAATCTCGCGCCTTATGCTCTGCGCTGGCTACCTCGCGTCGCGCTAGGAATACTCACTTTAGGTATCATTGCCCCCGCGCTGCCGCGCGCAGTATTAGGCGAGCCGCAAGTTGTAGAAACACAGCAGCCACAGCTATGTGTTCATACCCGCCTGATAGACGAAGTGGATGAATGGAAAATCCAACGCTCGCTGCAAATGGTGCGGGAAATGGGCGCGGATACGATTGTTGAATTTTTCCCCTGGGCATATATCGAATCCACCGAGGGTCAGTACAACTGGGCAAACGTGGATCGGATTGTCCGCTATGCCCAGAATCAGGGCATTCAAATTATCGCGCGGATGGGCTTTGTGCCTGCGTGGGCGCAGCCAGATAATGACGAACGGGCGACGCTGAATACGTTACCCGAGGATCGTTTCGACGAATTTGCTGCGTTTGTGTCAGCTTTTGCTGACCGCTATGCTGGCGTTATTGACAGGCTGATCATTTGGAACGAACCAAATCTCGCTTTTGAGTGGGGATACCGCGAAGTTTCACCTGAAGGGTATGCGCGCCTGCTCGAGGCCGTTAGCCCTGCCGCCCACGCCGCCAATCCAGACGTCGAAATATTAGTAGCCCCGCTAGCGCCAAATCTCGAGCCGCCGGGCAGCCCGACGGCAATGAACGATCTGGATTATTTGCAAGCATTATATGACGCTGGCGCTGCTGCCAATTTCGATGCATTAGCCATCCATACTTATGGCTTCACCCAACCTGCTGGTGAAGCGCCTGCCCCTAACCTTTTGAATTATCGCCGCGCCGAACTATTGCGGGAAATCATGGTTGAAAATGGCGACGCTGCCAAACCGGTCTACATTACCGAAATGGGCTGGAACGATAGTGATAGATGGGCTTATGGCGTAAGCCCATCTGATCGCGTCGCCTACACCCTGCAAGCCTACGAAACTGCCGGGGCAAGTTGGGGATGGGCGCAAAAAGTGTGCA
>CAZBPB010000497.1:0-2543 GCA_964493565.1 uncultured Pleurocapsa sp.
CATCAGAATCAGCATTGCCAGCGAAAGCCAGAAGCTGGTTGAAAGCCCGAACACAATCGTTGCAACGCCAAAGCCAGCAACCGCCCAAAGCAGCGTTTTTCCGGCATGGTCAAAGGGTGGGCGGCGAGTGATTGCAAAGGCCATAGCAATTGCGCCGATAGATTGACCGGTGCGCAAAATGCCCAGCCCAAGGGCGTCTACATGCAAAATATCTTTGGCGAATACTGGCAGCAAGAAGGTGACGCCGCCCAGCAGCACCGCGAACATATCCAGCGTAATCGCCCCGAGAATCACCGGTGAATTACGTAGGAATCGCCAGCCCTGCTTGAGCGCTTGTATTGGCGGCTCGTTCACCACTATATCGCCCTTATACTGCACCTTCAGAATGATCAGGGTGATCACAAACACCATGCCGGCAAAAGCATTAAACACGTAGACCGGGGTAGCGCTGCCAGCAATCCCGATCATCACCCCGCCTATTGCCGGGCCAAGGATTGCCGAAAGCTGCCATACGGTTGAACTCCACGTCGCCGCGTTGAAGTAATGTTCAGCAGGCACAGTTTGCGGGGTAAGCGCGCCTTCTGCCGGGTTATTGAATGCGCGTGCCGCCCCGATGATTGCCAGAGTCAGGTAAATCAGGGGAAGGCTGCCGTTGGTCATAGATAATGCCGCCAGCGCCAGCGAACAAAATACCAGCACAAGCTGCGAAATTAGTGCTGCTTTTTTACGGTCATAGCGGTCAGCCACATAGCCGCCGGGCAGCGAAAGCAAAATGACCGGGATCACCTGTACCAGCCCGACTAACCCTAAGGCAAAAGCATCACCAGTACGCTCATACAGCTCCCAGCCAATCGCCACGCTCACCGTCATCTCGCCAATTTGCGCGATCAGACGACCGGAGATCAGCAGGCGAAAATCGCGAAATCGCAGCGCCGCGTACGGGTCATGGGCGGCAGGTGTTGTCTCAAATTGTTCTGACATCGAGTAGGGGCAACCGTCAATTCTGGAAACCGCAAGCGTATCACATTTTCATGGCGGCATGGTCTGATGGTTTATGTCCAATTCATCTTTCGTACACATCGTGGTTTATTACAATTAGGTAAGTTATGATTTACTTCTATTCATCTTCCATCCGGGCTATATGGAGGTCGTCCATGCGTAAAGCAACCCTTTTAATCGCCCTGTTGATATTCATCGTCGGTGTTTTCCCTGCCGCGATGCAGGATGATGCGGGTATTGAGGTAGATCTTTCACCGATCACTATCCCAAATACTCAAACGGTTTCACTGACCTCAGCCATCAATGGACGAGATTACCAACTTATGGTTGCGCTTCCGGCTAGCTATGGCACATCTGATCAAACATACCCTGTGCTGTATTTGTTAGACCCTGCGTTTGCGTTTCTGTCGGTCACGGAACTTGTGCGCTTCCTGGGTAACGGGGATGACCTGCCGGAACTCATCGTTGTAGGGATTGGTTATCCAGATGCCAGTGGTGACGATATATCCCGGTTGCGGGAACATGACTACTTCCTCGCTCAGGACGAATTCATAGACGTTATTAGAAGTGAAATTTTCCCACTGATTGATTCAACCTATCGAACCGAGAACACAGATCGCGCAATCGTCGGTTTTTCGTATGGGGGTGAGTTCGTGTTTCATGCGCTGGTGAACAGGCCCAATCTCTTCAATCGTTATGTTGCGATTGATTCAAATTTCTCTGAATTTGGGGAGCTGTTCACGAACAGCAGTAGGGATGCTGAATTCCGTGAACGTTTAGCCGGCCTGGATGTAAAGTTGTTCTTCGCTGTGGCCGGAAACGAAATTCTCAGTGCTGCTATCCAGAATCGGGATTACGAGGGATTGGAAGCAAGCGGACTTTCCTTAGGGAATATTACCCATGCTGCGGCGCTGCACCACGCCCTTCCAGCCGCAATAATGGCAATCTACGCTGAATAATCCGTTTTTAGACGTAGGGGAAACCACAGGTTCTCCCCTAATAACCGTCAGTTATGTACAAAGATTTCTTCTTCATCAACCTCATCTCTCAATCCCCTCTCCGTGCACGGCTGAGGAGAAGCTAAGCGAAGCGCAGCAGGGGTGAGGTTAGGGCACGGCCCACTCGCGGCGGTTGACCATCGCTTTTTCGCGCACTTTTGCAATTTGTTCTTCGCTTACTGCGTGTTCAAATGAGCGAAAGCCGGATAAGCGAAAACCGTGCCGCGCAGCAATTTCGCCAATTTCGCTGGCGCGCTGGATGCCGATCTCTTTGCCGACGGTGTAATCTTCAAAGCGGCCTTCTAACGCCAGCGCCATCGTCTCGCTCATGCAGGCGTAGGCGTGGCGTGGTGGAAAGCCAAAATCGAAGCCGAAATCCGGCGGATCACCCGGCACTTCCACCATGCCTCCTTCGATCACCAGCACATCATCGCGTTCGGCAGCTACACGCCTGCTCACGTCACGGGGACGGGCAACATCGCACACTACCGCGCCGGGTTTCAGGTGTCGCGGTTCGATCACTTCGGTGGTGGCGCTGGTCACGGT
>CAZBPB010000497.1:2553-2803 GCA_964493565.1 uncultured Pleurocapsa sp.
GCACCTTCGCGCCCTGATCAGCGATGCGCTCACGCAGATCATCCAATGCATCCTGCCTCCGCCCGACCAGTATCATTTCGACGCTTTCACCGGCCAGCAGCTCGGCGCAGGTAGAACCAATTGCGCCGGTAGCGCCGACGATGGCAATTACGGCCTCTTTCAGCGGAATTTCCATCACTTTTGCGGCTGCGCGAACGGCATCACAGGCCATCCATACGGTATAGCTGTCGCCAGTGGTCACGGGAATATC
>CAZBPB010000498.1:0-2797 GCA_964493565.1 uncultured Pleurocapsa sp.
CAAAAGCGAGTCCAAACAGGTCTTTAGATATTCCAGCCCATTCCAACTGGGGATGATCACCGAGAGAAGTGATAAATCGCTCATGAACGCAGCAGACCTTCACGTTCTAAAAATGCGTTCACGGCAGCCTGCCATGGGCGCAGGGTAATACCGATGACGGCCCCTGCCAGATTTTCTAGCGGAGAGAATAGGGGAGGGATGGAAGAACGCTGCCAATCTGTAGACAGAATCGGCTGGATGCTAACTTCATTGAAGCCCGTGTTATCCAGCACGTAACGGGCAAACTCAAAGCGTGAGCAATAGCCTTGATTGGTGAAATGGTAAATGCCGTAACGTTCTGTTTCGATCAATCGGACTAATGCGGCAGCAAGATCATCATTGTAGGTTGGATTGGCGATCTCGTCGGTCACTACTTTTAGAGATTTGCCTTCATTTGCGGCGTTCAGAATCGATTGGATGAAATTCTTGCCGCCATGTGCAAACAGCCATGATGTACGCACAATTTGATGGCGTGAGGTTGCTTCCTGAACGGTTTTTTCGCCTACCCATTTACTGTAGCCATAAGGATTGACTGGTCCCGTTGCATCATACTCATAGTAGGGGCGATTTTGACCGCCATTGAACACTTCATTGCTGCTGATATAGATTATACGTGCATTTGCTGCCGCCGCTGCTTGCGCTACATGCCCTGCGCCGAAGCCATTTTGGATGATGGCGCGGTCAGGTTCTTTGGCGCAGCCATCCACGTCTGTCCATGCCGCCGCATGAATGACGATTTCAGGCGCGATTTCTTTGACCAGAGTCCGTGCAGCGTAAAAGTCGGTGACATCAAGTTCTTGAATGTCAATTCCAATTAGATCGTGATTTTTGTCTGCAAGTTGAGAAAGTAAGGTGCTTCCCAGCCTACCACGCGCGCCCGTAATCAAGATGCGCATTAGTGCGTGCTCCAGTATTCAAACACATCTTCAACGTCTGCTCGCCATTCTTCAACCAGGTCGCCAAAATCGCGTTTAAGCGGCGCTGTATCCGAAAAATAGCCGCCTCCAGGCATGCCGGTTGATTTACGAACGACCAGAGCGCATAACTGCCGATGGCCTTTTGCGTATTCTTCGTGACAGACCTCACGCAGTAGATGAGTGAAGATAAAGGAATGAGGATATAAACCCACGCTGTGAATTCGCAGACATAATTCCGAGTAAGTCACAATTTCATGGTTACGGGCAATATTGATTAAGGCAGCGCGCATCTCTTCTTTTGCAGTCGCTTTTTCGGCAGCCGTGAGCTGGTATTTTGCCTCGCGCATTGGCTGATTTACTCTTCGCTTGCAGCTAGTCGGGCTGCGTACTGCTGACGGTAGTATTCGAGATAATCGCCCGTCTTAATTTTGCGCCACCACCACTCATTATCGCGATACCAGTTCACGGTGGCTGCCAATCCATCAGTAAAGTTGAACTGTTGATTCCAGCCGAGCGCGCGCAATTTATCGCAATTCATGGCATAACGGCGGTCGTGGCCTTCCCGGTCTGGTACGTGCTTAATCAAGTTTTCCGACTTGTCTAGAAGCGATAGGAGGCGGTGTGTAACCTCGACGTTTTCGTGAAGGTCTTCGCCCGCGATGTTGTAAGCTTCACCTGCATTGCCATAATGCAGCGCGGTATCAATGCCAGTGACATGGTCTTCAACAAAGAGCCAGTCGCGCACCTGTTTGCCATCGCCATAGACAGGTAACTTGCGTTCATCTATTGCTTCGGTGATAAAGAAAGGCAGCAGTTTTTCGGGATACTGATATGGCCCATAGGTGTTGCTACCCCGCGTGACTACAGTATTCATGCCGTGAGTAATGTGATAGGCGCGTACCATCATTTCGCCACCGGCTTTGCTAGCGGCATAAGGACTATTGGGGGCGAAACCGTCAGTTTCTACTGAATAGCCTGAATGGATATCGCCGTACACTTCATCAGTTGAAACATGAAGAAAACGTTCAATGCCATGCTGTTTTGCGGTGTCTAGCAAAATGTATACACCAACAACGTCGGTATGGATAAAGGCATCGGCTTGAAGAATGCTGCGGTCAACATGGCTTTCGGCGGCAAAGTTGATAACGGTGTCAATTTGATATTCATCAAATGAACGCTGCACAGCCGCGCGATCTGCAATATCTCCCTGCATAAAGCGATAATTTGGCTCATCTGAAATGGGCAGCAAGTTTTCAAGATTACCCGCATAAGTCAGCTTGTCGAAAACGATAATGTTGTATTGCGGGTAGGTGTGTACCATATAACGCGCGAAAGCACTGCCGATAAAGCCTGCTGCGCCGGTGACCAGTATATTTCTCATGGGCTATTTGCTTTCGCTGCCATTAGCGGGTGGAGTAATACGAATTACAGTGGTTGCTCCATCTTCTGTATCAGGTTCAGAAAGCGGCTGCTGCTTAACAACAAATTTCTCGATTGCGCGCGCAACGCCATGATCGTCGTTTGAAGTTGTGATGTGAACTGCCGCGTCTTTTACGATCTGCGCGGCTTGCCCCATCGCCACGCCTAAACCAACCAGCTTAATCATCTCAATATCATTGAGGTCTTCAAGCAGAGTTGCAAGCGCCGGCCCTTTGCCTGATGCCAAAGGCAGAACTTCCAGCATGTTGCTTAAACCCGCCTGTACCAAGCGGGCAGAACCGCCAAGTTGAATATTCAACTGCCAGCGAAGTGCAGTAATTGCGCGTGGTTCACCGATCATCATGATTTTATTGATAGGCAGTACGCCAATCACATTTTGCAAGGCGCCGATTGCTTCGGGC
>CAZBPB010000499.1:0-2778 GCA_964493565.1 uncultured Pleurocapsa sp.
GAATGTGCGCGGCTGAAAAAGAACCTAGCGCGCGGCGTAGTGGCGTGCCACTTCTTCCCAGTTAACAACGTTCCACCACGCATCCAGATAATCCGGGCGGCGGTTCTGATACTTCAGATAGTAGGCATGTTCCCAAACGTCTACGCCCAGAATAGCCGTCTTACCTTCGCTAATCGGGTTGTCCTGATTCGGGGATGAACCAATGCTCAGCGAACCATCCGGCGCAGCCAGAAGCCACGCCCATCCCGAACCAAAGCGACCAGCGCCAGCTGCCTTGAATTGAGATTTGAATTCATCAAAGCTGCCGAAGGCGGCAGCGATGGCATCCGCCAGCGCGCCCGTAGGTGCGCCGCCGCCATTCGGCCCCATAATCTGCCAGAACATAGTGTGGTTATAGTGACCGCCACCGTTATTACGTACGGCGTTGCGAATCGCTTCCGGCAGGCTGTCCAGCGAAGTCAGCAGTTCTTCGATAGATTTGCTTTGCAGGTCGGGGTGATTCTCCAGCGCCTTGTTGAGATTGGTCACATAAGCCTGATGATGCTTGCCGTGATGAATCTCCATCGTTTGCTGGTCAATGTGCGGTTCCAGCGCACTGGACGAATATGGAAGTGCTGGAAGTTCAAAAGCCATGGCTGTTTCTCCAGAAATTAGAATGTCTATTGTCTAGACGTATTGTAACATGCGGTACTTTCGATTTTCACCGACCATTTGACCTAAATGGTATTTAAGCCCGGCAAATGCTAAGATTTCCCGCGTTCAGGAGTTCCCCACCTAAATGACAGCTTCGAATATTACCGCAGCGCCCAAGGCTTCTGCGCCGCCACGCGTATATGGCGCGTTAATTGCGGGCATCATTGCCGTCTCAATGTCTGCAATCTTCATCGGTCTGGCGCAGCAAGAAGGAGTTCCTTCGCTAGTGATTGCGGAAGGTCGGGTCTTGATCTCAGCGTTGATTTTGACCCCGATTGCGATCCACTTTCACGGCAGCATTATCAGGACATTAAGCCGCGGCGATCTGCTGCTGGCAGCCTTCTCCGGCGTGTTTCTTGGCATTCACTTCGCCTGCTGGATTCTCTCGCTGGAATATACCAGTGTGTTGATCAGCGTAGTATTTGTGGGGACAGGTCCATTGTGGGTGGCGCTGCTTGAGTTCATCTTCCTTGGCGCGAAAATCAACCGGCTGATCGCAGCGGGACTGGGCATGGCTTTACTTGGTGGCATTATCATCGGAGTGACCGGAACCGACGCCAGCAGCGGCTCGCAGCCTGTACTTGGCGCGGGATTGGCGCTGGTAGGAGCAATGACATTCGCCGCTTATCTGGTCATCGGGCGAAAATTACGCGCCAGACTGCCGCTTATACCCTATATCTGGCTGGTGTATGGCTGCACAGCACTGTTTCTACTGCTGGTAATCGTGATAACCGCAACGCCGATTACGGGGTATCCGCTGTCCGGTTATGGCTGGGTCTTGCTGACCGCGCTGTTTCCGCAGTTGATCGGGCATTCGTCCTTCAACTACGCGCTGCGCTACCTCTCAGCGACCTATGTAAGCATCGCCACCCAGCTTGAACCAATAACCAGCGCCTTCATGGCATTCATTGTATTTAAGCAGATTCCAACAGTTTTGCAGGTGCTTGGCAGTCTGATCGTACTGGCAGGCGTCACGCTCGCAAGTATCGGCCAGTCGCGGCGAGAGCCGCCTCAGCCGGAAGTCGAGAATCCTAGATAATTGGTCGCTCCGGGCCATATTTCCATTGGCGGAATTCCAAGTGCGGAAGTGACCGGCGACAGTACCGAAACCAGCGTGCCATCACGCATCATCTCTTGCAGGGTGTAATCCACCAGCAGTTCAAAATCAAGGTCAGCGCGTGGGGTTGCCAGCGCCAGATAATGCCGCGAGAAGAAAATCGGGTTTCCTTCACCATCACTGAGGAGTTCCAGCGTGTCCGGGTTTGCCTGAATATGCGGCAGTAAGCGCATACTATCACCAAACACAGCCGTCAAATTGATATCCGTCCCGGCCAGAATGGCAAAAGCAGCGTCAGATTCATTCGCCAGTTGATAAATATCGTCCACAATGGCGCGCGCAGCTTCCGCCTGATCAGTCAAAATCTGATCGGCATCAGGTTCATCGGTGAAGATACCGACGCCTTTCCCGCGCAAATCACCAAAACCGGTGATATTAGCGCTGGTTTCAGACATCAACTGATAACCATGCATTAAGTAGGGTTCGCTAAAGACAGCCTGACCGGCAGCGTTCCAGTCTGGCTCAACCCCTATTGCCAGATCCGCCTGCCCATTCGCCAGTAAGTCAAGCGGATTCGCGCCATTATCCGGAACATACACCACCGTCACATTCCAGCGGCGGGCAATTTCATTGATGAACGCGCGATGCGCTGTGTCTAAACGGCGCACCGATTCCGGCGCATCGGGCGGAACATCGCGGATACCAGCGACGCGCAGAGTGCGGTCATTTTGCATACGCGGGATAACGTACTGCGAAGGAACGGGGATATCAGTGTTCGATTGGGAAGGTGTTGGCGCGGCATCCCCCACATTTGCCCACGGCACGATCATCGCCGCAGGGTAATCCACATTATTAAAATTAGCGCGGTGAATCTCGTTCAGGCGGCCATTCTGAGCGAAAAACTGCAAAGTACGATCCACCAGCTCACGCAAGTTGGCATCCTGACGACGCACCCCAACCGCAAATGGCTCTGACATAACCGGCTCGCCCAACACACGAACGACCCCGGGTTGGGTTACGGCACGCTG
>CAZBPB010000500.1:0-2773 GCA_964493565.1 uncultured Pleurocapsa sp.
AATCCCACTCCATACACAGCAGCGCGCCGGGCAGCCCTTTGCCGAGTGTATCAATCCGCAGTGAGCGCGTGGCGCCGCCGTCCAGCGCTTCATACAGCACGAAATTGAGGGCTTCGATATTGTCTAACTCGTAACGCAAAACACGCCCCGGCGCGAGATCGCCAAGATGCGCTTTAACCCGTTCGGCAGTCAAATTGGCTTTCAAGTCCTGATAGGCTTCCGGCGTGCGGGCGATTACACTGATATTGGCGATATTGCCTTTATCGCCTGCGCGCCCATAAGCGAGATCATAAAGTGTGCGTGGCATATACCCTCTACGGCAGTCAGCTATAGTTCCAGATAGTGTATATCCGGCGTGATTTTGTCCCGGCTGATAAGCGCCGGCCATAAACCCAAAATTGTGCGTGGATCGCCGCCGATTGTTGAGCCGCTCACGCTCATTCCCGGCGGGCAGCTCAGGCCGTTTGCCATCGCCCGCCGGGTGGCAGTTTTGAGCGTATCTTGATCCTGTGCGGTGAACATCACCCGCACGATCACTTCCAGCGGATCGTCTGGCAGTTTCGCCAGTGAACCAAACAGGCTGTTCATGCCTAAATAGCTGTAACTGATGCGCTTAATTGGTAGATCGCGCCAGCTTTCAGCGATCATCTCTTTCAGCCATTCTACCTTCAACCATGCTTCAGGATAGCCGATAGTGAAGATTAATTCGCGCATATAGCCCTCTAAACGCGCAATATTCACCTTGAGCTTTTCGGAGCGTGGCTTGCCGGTAACGCCGCTTACGCGCACGCGATTTTCGCCATCATGAGCTAGGCGTAAAGTCGTGAAATTGGCGGTCACATCTGGCGTGAGGTAATTGGCGGGATCGTGAACTTCATACAGCAGTTGTTCTTTGACGGTTTCAAGACTGACCAATCCCGGCGTATCTGGCACCTTCGTGATTACGAATGATCCATCGGCTTCTACTTCAGCAATCGGATAACCGAGATGGGGTAGATCGCGGGGGCTAAGGCTGTGCAGCGCAGCGAGGCTGTTGCCGCCGACTACTTGCCCGGTACATTCCAGCAGATGCCCGGCGACGATGCCAGAGGCTAACCTGTCCCAATCATCCCACTCCCAACCGTAATTGGCGATTAGCGGCGCGAGATACAGGCAGGGATCAGCCACGCGCCCGGTGATGATGATATCTGCGCCTGATCGTAGGGCTTCGACAATTGGCGCAGCGCCGAGATAGACGTTAGCGGCCATGAACTGTTGATTGAAGGTTTTGGCAATTGCTTCGCCTGTATCGAGATTGCTGAATGGCTCGCCTGCTGCCTGCAATTCAGGCAGGCGCGCCAGCACATCGTCACCGGTGATCGCTGCAATTTTAACCCCATATAGACCGAGATTTTCGGCAGTTTTACGCACCATTTCAGCCGCTGCAATCGGGTTTAAGCCGCCGCCATTGGTGATTAGCGGGATTTTACGCTTATAGGCTTCAGGCAGAATCTGGCGGGCGACGATATTGAGATCAAAGGTGTAGCCGCGCGCAGGATTCGCCAGCCGATCTTTTTGCAGAATGGCGAGCGTGAGTTCAGAGAGCGCCTCAAAGCAGATGATATCTACATGCCCGCCGGTGATCATGGGCAGCGCTTTGGTCACATCATCACCGTAAAACCCCTGCGCTGAACCGATGCGGTAAGTCATTCGCTTTTCTTCGCTCTCGGCGGCATCATATCTTCAAGTTTGGCGATGATGCCGAGCATGATTTCATCTGCGCCGGCTCCGATAGAAAGCAGACGTGAGTCACGGAAATAGCGGCTAATGGGCGTCTCGTTCATATAGCCCATGCCGCCGTAAAATTGCAGGCAGGTATCCGCCACTTCCCGCGCCAGTCGCCCGGCTTTTAACTTGCACATTGAGGCGATTTTGGTCACTTCCGGCGAGGTTTCGTCTTCGCTCATCATCGCGGCGCAGTAATAATTTAACTGGCGTAAGGCTTCAATTTCCGTCAGCAGTTCGCACAACTTAAATTGAATCCACTGATTATTGAGCAGCGGCTGGCCGAAAGTGCTGCGCTCACGGCAGTACTGGATGGTCATCCGCACAGCTTTTTCCATGCCTGATGTTGCAGTCAGCGAACCAATAAGCCGCTCCCGCTGGAACTGCTCCATTTGCATGTAAAAACCCATGCCTTCTTCGCCGATGCGGTTGCTTTTCGGCACGCGCATATTCTCAAAAGTGAGGACAGCGGTATCGCTGGAATAATTGCCGAGTTTATCCAGCTTCTTGCTGACGATGAATCCGGGCGTATCAGTGGGTACCATGATCAACGACATGCCACGATAGCCCTGACCGGGCGAAGTGCGCGCCAGCAGGCATACCCAGTCGGCCTGTGCGCCGTTGGTGATATACATTTTGCTGCCGTTGATCATATAGTCATCACCGTCGCTTTCGGCGCGGGTGATGATACCGGCAACATCCGAGCCAGCACCCGGTTCGGTGACGCCGATTGCGCCGACCATTTCCCCGCGAATGGCGGGCGCAAGAAAGCGTTCTTTAAGCTCATGACTGCCGTATTTGGCGAGGGCAGGGGTACACATATCAGTGTGAACAGTGATGCCCATCGGCACACCGGCACAATCGCAGCGGCCAAGTTCTTCCGCCAGCACTACCGTAAACCAGATATCGGCATTCGCGCCGCCGTAGGCTTCGTCATAGCTGAGGCCGAGAAAGCCTAATTGCCCCATCTTTTTGAGCACTTGATGGGCAGGCCACATACCGGCTTCTT
>CAZBPB010000501.1:0-2753 GCA_964493565.1 uncultured Pleurocapsa sp.
TACCGGGTTGAATATCCTGACGGCGCGACTGCCGAAGCTGAAGTGACAGGCGGCGAAACCGTCAGCGCACAACCGGGATAACATAACCTCCCCCACTGTGTTTAGCTTCCCCTCTCTGTGTACGGAGAGGGGACTGAGGGGTGAGGTTTATATTCCCCTCTCCTCGCTTGCATGGGCTGAGGGAACTAAGGGGTGATGCGCTGTACGGCAGTTCGCGAACCGCCCCGTTTTATCAGCCCGGTTGCCGGATATTGCGAATCACATCACAATGATGCTTGCAGCTTGAAACGGATAATGCCAGTTTTTGCCCGCATGTGGGGTCGGAGCGAAATAATGAGCCTCGCTATTCGTCGGATATTTCTGCTGTTTTCGCTTTGCGTCGTTTTGCTAGTCAGCGTTGGCGCGGCGGCTGCTCAGGAAGCGCCGCAAACCAACGTGATCGTGATTATGGATGCGTCAGGCTCAATGCAGGCTCTCTTCAGCGATGGACGTTCGCGTATCGCCATCGCCAGAGATGCCGTGATCGAACTGGTCAATGGGCTTCCCCCGGAAGTCAACGCCAGCCTCTGGGCATACGGTCACCGCTTGCCGCAGGATGACCCCGCCGCTTCATGTCTGGATATCGAGCAGGTTATCCCGCTTGCGCCGGTTGATCCCGCCCTGTTTAGTCAGGTCGTCTCTGAAATTCCGGCAATTGGCTACACCCCTATTGCCCGTTCACTCGAACTGGCGGTTACCGGTACCCCTCCGAATACGCAGAACGTTGTCGTCTTAATGTCTGATGGTGAGGAAAGCTGCGGTGGCGATCCTTGCGCGGTGGCAGGCCAACTGATCGATCTCGGTTTCGACGTAGTAGTCAACACCGTTGGCGTGGCAGCGGATGCCAACACCCGCGCTCAATTGCAGTGCATTGCGCAGGTTACCAGCGGTGCATACTACGAAACCAACGACGCGGCGCAGTTGACCGAAGCGCTTGAAGAAGCTGCCGTTCCACCGCCGCCGGTGACCGGTTTTGTTCAGATTATTACCGCCAGCGGCGAACCTGTTGCCTCCATCGGTTTCGAAGTGATCAACGCCTCTGATAACACCAGTCTGGGTTCTCGCGTGGGCAGGGGCGAACTGCCGCCGGGAGAATACTTGATCCGGGTGAATATTTCGCCGACGATGGAAGTTTCAGCGACGGTTGTAGCAGGTGAATCCTACAACATTCCGATCCCGGAAGCGGGAACGGTACGATTGGTGGATTCTACTGGCAATATCACTGAAGCCTTCACCTTCACACTCTATGATCCAGCAACACAGAATCCGGTCGCCTACTCCTCAGGCGGTGAGGCGCTGGTTCCCGCCGGAACTTACGATGCTGTGATCAACAGCTTGCCGCCGATTGCCGAAACAATTACGGTAGGCGTGCGCCAGACGGTTGATTTGCCCCTCAATATCGGCACGATCAACATCGTAAATGAGGACGGTACGCCAAACACTGACATTTCTGCCGCCATCTACAATGCTGATACCGGTGAATGGATGTTCAGCGGTATTGACGTTTTTGAGTTGTTAGCGGGTGCTTACGAACTGCGGATTGGCACCAACCCTGAAACCATCATGCCGGTTGAAATTGGCGCAGGCGAAGTAATAACTATTCCAGTCGGTGGGTCTGGCTTCTTCCAACTGGTGGATGAGGGCGGTGAGATGATTGAGGACGTTGATTTTGGCCTTTATCATCCGGAAAATGGCGAATGGTTGGCGGGTGGGGTCGGGCAGATCGAGATATTATCCGGCACCTATGACTTACGAACCAGCACTGTGCCGGAGATATTCGCTCAGATTACAGTCGTCACCGATGAAACTACCAGCTTCCCCTTGCCCGGACGCGGCGCGATTCAGCTTGTGGATGCAAACGGAGCGCCGACGAGTGATTATTTCTTCACCGTCTTGAACGCCGAAACCGACGAGTGGATTTACGATACTAACGAGCTTTTGACAATCCTTGCTGGTGATTACACTGTCGAAATTCGGATTGATCCGCCGCTCTCTTTTCCTGTAACGGTTGTTGCTGGCGAAACCACTGGCGTCACTGTTCCGCCATTAGGTACGCTTGAAATACTGGATGCGAACGGTCAGCCTACCGATGAATATGTGGATATTTACGACCTGAACGAAAACCTGCTTGGCGGCGGCTCCGGAATCTCATACCAGCTTCCTGAAGGCACCTTTATTGTGCGTTATTCCACTGGCGGCGCATCCGTTGAAGTTCAAATAGTGGCGGGTGAGGTGACGCAGGTGCAGCCGGGGTAAAGGGATGTGTCGCCATGCCAACTTTCGCTGAGGAGTTTCGTAATCTACTGAAGGATTCGGGGCAGCCGCGTTCGCCTGATCCTACCGGCACCTACAGCGGGACAAAGAACGTATTTTACGGTTTGTCACTACCGGCAATGCGCGCTTTCCTCAAAACGTGGTCGGCAGAGCATAAGCGTGATTTCAGCGAATCCGATTGGCTGTCAGGTTTAGATGCGCTCTATCACGGCGAATCGCTTGAAGAAAAAGTGATGGCCGGGCTGCTATTGGCGCAGTACCCGGCCTATCGCAAAAGTTTATCCCTATCGCAGTTTAACGAATGGCTAGGGCAGCTTTATGGTTGGGGAGAGGTGGACTCAACTTGCTCATCCAGCTTCACGGCTAAAGAAGTATTGCCTCGCTGGGACGAGTGGCAGCCATTTCTACGTCAATTGGCAATTGATCCCAACATCAACAAG
>CAZBPB010000502.1:0-221 GCA_964493565.1 uncultured Pleurocapsa sp.
TACTCAATGAACGCCCTCGGAAGGCGTGTAGAGGTTGCATCGTGTATCGTCCACTATTTATCACAACGAAGAAGGAGCGCCAGACTACAGCGCTCCTTCAAACTATCAACTCTGTTTCTCCCTTCAGCCATAACCATGGAAAGAAGGTTACGGGGTTAGAATTTTTACGCCGCCGGTATCGCCGTCACTTCAAACGCCACGCCGTCCAGCACCACAATCAC
>CAZBPB010000502.1:231-2721 GCA_964493565.1 uncultured Pleurocapsa sp.
TGTTCCGCTAGCAGGTTAAAGTAAGCATCGCTCACGAACTCGACCTTCTGAGTCTCCATCGTGTCCGGCGCAAACGTGGTATCTGTCCACACGCCGTTTTGCAAAATGAAGGTCTTACCACCGACGGTCTGTATCGGGTTTTGCTGCATTTCCATCGGCATCATCTCGCCATCAGTGCCTGTTCCGGCGGAGTTTAGTGTTGGCATTGCTAGTGGTGCAGCAGCATTCGCCATGTTTGCCGCAGTATCCGCCGCGCCAACCGCAAACCCGCCGCTGGCTTCAGAGGCAATTGTTTGTGCCGACTGTAAAAATTCCTCTTGCGCCAATTCACGTCCGGTCTGCGAAAGGATGTCGTTCTCATCCAGCAGGAAGCTGGTATAGGGCGTGATAATGCCGTAACGCACACTCAGGCTTACGATACTGTCCACCAATTCGGGGTTTTCACCATTCAGGCGAATCTGGTTCAGCATGTCGCCAATACGCCGCGTCGCCCACAACTGGCTGATGAAAGTTTCACCGCCAGCGCGTTCGCGGAATGAGAAGCCATCGTATATGTAACTGCGCTGCTCACCGTTGAAGTCGCCGGTCAGGGTGATTGTGGCATTGTCTGCGCCATCACGGTAACGGCCTACCAGTGTAAGCTGCGTTCCGGCGAAAAGGTCTACTGGCATTTCAGGATATACCGAGTCCACGCGCACGCCGTCAATCTCAACCACCGCGTTTTGCAGCACCGGCGCACTGATCTTGTTGTACAGGCTGGCAACTTCTTCATCAATACGTTCTGTCGGGCGAACGTATGACGATGCGCCGTGGAAGGAACTGCTGATTTCGTCCAGCAGGAAGGTGTCCACGTCGTCGCCTACGCCAAAGGTGAAGATGCGAGCATTGCCCGGCGCAGTCGCTTCCAGATTTTCCAGAATCTGATCCGGATCCATTTCGCCTTCGGTTGCTAGGCCATCGGTCATGAAGAGGATGGTTGTCGGGCGTTCACCCACCATGCTCAGCGCTGTCATCAACGAATCATTGATATTCGTGCCGCCTTCAGCAATTTGACCGTTAATCCAGTCTACCGCCTCGCCAGCCACCGACGCCTCTTCAAGCTGATCGCTGAAAGTACGTACGCCGGTGCTGAACAGGATGGCATTGAAACGGTCTTCAGGATTCAGGTGCTCTAGCACGTATGCAGCAGCTTCCTGAGCCTGCGTCCACTTATCGCCCTGCATACTGCCGCTTTGATCCAGCACCAGAATGATGTCACGCGCGGGGGCAAGCAGTGTATTCATCACTAAAGGCGGCTGCACCAGCAGCATGAAGAAGCCATCTTCGTTCGAGCCTTCGCGGTAAGTCAGCGCATTCAGGCTAATCTCATCCGATTCCACGCCGTAGTACAGGCTGAAATCCTGAGCAGGGACAAACATAGATTGCTCAAAACCGGCACGAAACTCATTGTCGCCTTCGCGTGCTACTGCAATCTCGTGGCTAGGCGAATAGATGGTGCTGATCGGCTCATCGCTCTCAACATGTATGCTGATTGACATTTCTTCAATCGGGCGGCGGCTGGTCAGAAGGCTCACGTCCAAAGGATAAGAATAATGCAGGAGTCCATTGTCCAGTTCCAGCACCTGAGAATAGGTCAGTTCAATGCGGCGGCTTTCGCCGGGCGGGATCGGGAATACGTTAGCCTGCACCGCATTGCTGCCGATGTACTCCAACAGCGCCGGATCGCGGTAGCTGCGAACAATCGCGTCATATACTTCACGCGCTTCATCGGCCTCTAAAATGCGCGCTTCCACCGGCTGATCGTTGATGAACATTGTCAGCGAATCAACAGAAGCCCCGATAGGCAGCGGAAAAATAAACGTGCCTTCCGCCAACCCTTCGCCATCGTTGACGAACTCAAGGCTGACGCTGGTCTGCGCAATTTGATCGGCAACTTCAACCGAGACGCGATGATGCAGGGGGCACCATGTTCCGCACGGGCCTTCAGGTAAACAACATTCAACGACTTGTGCCGATGCGCCGAATGCGCTTAACCCCATAAAAATAACCAGAAGTAGAACAAATAACGGGCGTTTCATGAGCGATCTCCAACTCTAGTCCAAATGAACGATTTGCTTTTCTAACACTAAGACGACACTCCCACTGAAATTGTTCCACTACAAATACCATTTTCTTTGTAGAATAATCTAAATTCATAGGGGGTGAACATGAATCAGGACTTTTATCATCGCGAAAAGCAGTCGCAGCAGGGGCAGGAAAAACACGATGCTGTTTCCGAACGGCATCAAACTCTCGAAACGTGGCAACTTGAGCAGGAAGCCGCGCAAACCGGAACGCCCCCGCCTTCAGATGAACAGCGTCCGCCGGGTTTCTTTACAAAATTGAGGCGCGCCCTCTTCGGCGGCAAATGATCCAAACCGCTCTCCGCCAGTGTAAATGAAGAGACAATAGCAAAATTCAAATAAAAAGAGGGGCAGCCATTTTATGGTT